>JAUWCP010000125.1 GCA_030609245.1 Hyphomicrobium sp. | reverse complement strand
GTGCCGGACTGATGCTGGTACCGATTTATCTAGGGCTGTGCACCACAGAAGAGCTACGCGCCATGGGTCATGAGGCGGTTGGCGCGCTGATGACCAACAACATCGCAATGGCCGGAGTTGTTTCGGCCGTTCATACACTCGCGATGATTGTCGTGGGCGGCATCATGGCATGGATCGCATACCGCTATGTCGGCTCGAAATTTGTAACAAAAAGCTGGTTCAATCTCGATGCGGTCTGGGCCCTAAGTCTCATACTAGTCGGGCTCATTGGCCTCTTAACTGCTCTTTGAGGGGTGCAGGAAGCGCGCCGTCATTAAGGTCGCGTCTTGGGTCCGTCGCATCGTGTGTCAATGTGTCGATGCTGCGTGGGCTTGCTATGCTGGCCGCAAGACGCGAAATCAAACTGGAATGAGTAGGAAAAACAAGTTTCCGGCAGATAGCCAACCGGAGGCAGATCTTCGTGCCAAGCGCGCTGAGGAGGAGCTGCGCCGGTCCGAGTCCCGCATCGCGGCGATCCTTGCGATCGGTGCGGATGCCATCATATCGCTCGACGAAAAGATGCGTATCACCCTCTTCAACGAGGGTGCGGAACGCCTTTTCGGCTATGTACAAGGCGAAATCCTGGGTCAGTCACTCGATACGCTCGTTCCAGAGCGCTTTCGATCGCGCCACCGCAAGGACGTGCGCGACTTTGCCGCTTCGCCTATCATGGCGCGGCGCGTGGGTGAGCGCCAAGCAATCTATGCGCTACATAAGGATGGCACGGAGTTTCCCGCAGAGGCCTCGATCGCCAAGCTCGAGGTCGGCGGAGAGCGCGTCTACATGGCCATGGTGCGCGACATTTCGGAGCGCAAGCAGGCTGAGGACATGCTCGCGCGCAGCAACGCGGAACTCGAAGCACGCGTCGAACAGCGCACAAAGGCGTTGGAGGAGGAGATCCAGCGCCGCGAGGAGGCGCAGGCCGCACTCATTCAAGCGCAGCGCATGGAAGCCTTCGGCCAGCTGACCGGGGGCATCGCGCACGACTTCAATAACTTGCTCACCATCGTGTTGGGCAATCTGGAGCTTCTTGACGCTCAGCTTTCGCAAGAGAAAGAGCGCGCGCTTTTGCACCGTGCCGCCGACGCTGCCCAGATGGGTGCACGGCTCACCTCGCGGCTCTTGACCTTCTCGCGCCGCCAGCGGCTCAAGGCCGTGGTTTTGAACCTGAACGACCTGATGCTTGGCATCGCCGAACTCTTGAAGCGCTCGCTCGGTGAACGCATCGCGCTCACCACAGTGCTCGCCGGTGCCTTATGGCCCACGCGGGTTGACCCCAGCGAGGTGGAGAACGCCGTACTCAATCTCGCTATCAATGCACGCGATGCCATGCCCGATGGCGGCAAGCTCGTCATCGAGACGCGCAACGTGACCGTCGACAAAGAGGGTGTTGAAACCTTGGGCGATGTCGTTGCGGGGGACTACGTGTGCATTTCTGTGACGGACACCGGAACAGGGATGAGCCCGGAGGTCCTCGAGCACGCCTTCGAGCCGTTCTTCACCACCAAGCGCGGCAGCGGAACGGGGCTCGGTCTCAGCACGATCTATGGCTTTGCCCAGCAGTCGGGCGGCCACGTCACCATCGAGAGCGAACGCGGGTCCGGTACAACGGTCAGCCTTTTTCTGCCGCGCGCATCGGACGTGGAAACGGGAACTGTTCGCCAAAGGGCGCCTGAGGTGCCGTTGTCTGAAAATTGCGAGACGGTTCTCGTTGTGGAGGACGACCCAGAATTGCGTGAGCTCACGTTACAGCGCGTCGAAGGGTTGGGATACGTGGCCTTGGATGCGGAGGACGCAAAGACCGCCATCCGCATCCTTGAGAGCGAGCCTGGCATTGAGCTTGTATTCAGCGACATCGTGCTCGGCCGCGGGATGTCGGGCTACCAGCTCGGGCTTTGGGTGCGCGCCAATAAGCCGGGCCAGAGGGTGCTGCTGACGACGGGCTATGCCTCTGATGCGACTGGCGGCGAGAACATTGCGGACGAATTCAATGTCTTGCGCAAACCCTATAGCCGTCTACAGCTTGCTCTGGCGCTGAAGACCGCGCTGGAGGCTGAACCCGGCTAGCTGCGGGTCACCTGCCCGGCAAACGCGTAGCCGACGCCGCGTACCGTCTTGACGAGCTGCGGGCTTTCGTTGCCGCATTCGATCTTCTTACGCAACCGAGCCACCAGACCGTCGATCGACCGGTCGAGCGGAGTCCAATCGTGCCCTTTGAGGAGGTCCATCAACTCGTCACGCGACAGAACGCGCCCGGGGCGCTCGACAAGAATGTTAAGGAGATTGAATTCCGCCGTCGTCAGCTCGCAGAGTTCGCCTTCGGGATCTTTCAATTCACGACGGCCCATGTCGAAGGTCCAGCCGTCGAATTCATAGATCGGTTTCTTATCAGCCTGAGGTGCAGCCGCTGCGCTCTTGGCGACTGGCGCATAGCGGCGCAACACGGCGCGAATGCGCGCCACAACCTCGCGCATGTGAAACGGCTTGGTGATGTAGTCGTCGGCGCCGAGCTCTAGCCCGACCACCCGGTCAATCATGTCGCTTTTGCCGCTGATCATAACAATCGGGACGTTGAGCTTTGTGCGAACCTGACGAGCAAGCGTAAATCCGTCCTCGCCTGCAAGCCGCAGGTCGAGCGTTATGAGATCGACGGGGCGCTTCTCCAAAGTTGCCATCAGCTCAGCGCCGTCCTTGGCCTCCGAGACGGTGTAGCCCTCCGGTTCGAGCCCGGAGCGCAAGAGCGTGCGCACCTCCGCCTCGTCGTCGACGACCAGAATGTGAATGGGAGCTGATCCTGCCATGAAGGGGCGCTTTTCTCCTTGAGGCACCCGTTCGTGGCGCCCGATTTCCAAGCTCAAAGGGGGCCATCGTCCGCCCAAGAGTCCCCCGATACAGTCGCGCACAATTTCTCACAAGACCAGCACACGGGAGGCGCGTGAGGCTGCTTTGCTGTGTCTAAAGCTTTCACCACAGGAAAATGAATATGTTGGCAATGACCCTCTCGCCGGAACTGGATCGGAACGGAGCGGCCTTCGGCTTGCCGATTGGCGATCTGGCAAGCGAAAGCCTGTTGGACAGGCGGATCAAAACGGCCGCACCACGCCTTTTGCAGGCGCGTGAGCACGTCTTCTTTGACGGTGATTCCAAGGACCATGTTTACCAGGTCGAGAAGGGGACCGTTTGCCTTTACAAGACGTTGCCGGACGGGCGCCGTCAGATCGTCGATTTTGCATATCCCGGAGACCTTATCGGGTTGAGCACGCTGAAGGCCCATGTCTTTAGCGCACAGGCGATTGTTTTAACGCGGCTGCGTTGCCTGCCCGCCGCATTGCTCGAGGAGATAGCGAGGAAGGACCCGAGGGTCGGAGTGCAGCTCTATCGGGCGCTGTCTGACCAGCTTCTTTCTGCACACGATTTATTGTTGACCGTGGGGCAGCGCAACGCCACAGAGCGTCTCGCCGCGTTGCTCATGGCGCTTTCACGCCGTAATGAGCGCAGCGGCGCCGATGCAGCGCGTATCGCTTTGCCGATGACGCGCGCGGATATGGCCGACTTCCTCAGCCTGACCATCGAGACGGTGAGCCGAACGTTCACCAAGTTGCGCATGGCCGGCTTCATCGATCTCGCACACAGCTCGCTTGTGGTTATCCGCAATCGGCGGGCACTAGAGCGACTGGCCGCTGGCGAGGCGGATGGGATGAAGTAATGCGAATTGATGTGGACGCGGACAGCAATCCTTCCAGCACATCGTTCGCTCGGCCACAGAAAACGAGGAGGCGCCAGGGCCCGCACAAACACACTGTCGGGTCTGAATCGGCAGGGGACGGCAGAAGTTCAAATGAGATGACCGACGAGGTGAAACGCCATTGGTTTGTCGTCGCCGTGTTTCGCGATCCACTTGATCTTGCGGCAACGATTGGGGATTTGCACGCAAGCGATTTCGCCAGTGGCGAACTGGTCGTGCTTGCAAACCATCGCGCTGGGGATTTGCGGGATGCGATCCAGAGGCGCAACGGTGGCTCCTTAGATGTTTTTGTACCTGGCGCAAATGGGGGCTTTGTAGGCAAGGTCAGCGCCGCGCTTCCGCGCAGTCTTTCCATTCTGCTCCATGCGATGGAGCAAGACACAGCAAGCGCGCGCTCGCCTTCGGAGTCGATCGCCGGACAGGTGGCGTCGCCGGTCTATTCACAGTTACTCAAGGACGTCGCTGACGGCGCTATCGTCTTGATCGCGAGTGCTGACGGTCCCGAGCAGCAACTACAGGGTGCGCGCATCCTATTAGGCGGAAAGTGCGAGTGTGTCTTGACGCACGAGTTAACGGAGCGCGAATCTTAAACGCGACAAATGCGGCCCCACACCGGCTTGGCAATGCCAGCGGAGTCGCACTGCAGGTTTGTCACGGATCAACGCGCTGAAGGTCAAATCTCCAATGACAGACCCAAACGATTTCAGTTGAGAGGAATGCGCGCATGTTAAGCGGGAAATTACAAAAATTGGCTAGATACCGAACCGGGCTCACGACCGCGGTGCTCATTGCGAGCAGCGTCACGATCGCCGTAGCTGCCACCGAGCCTTGGGAGCAGGTTCTGTCACAGCAGCTTGCAGCCGAGCAGATGTGTGACATGACCGGCACTTACAATGTGGAAGAATTTCCACTTGGCGACAATTTGGTCATGGTGGGCAAGGCGCGCTGCCAAGACGGTCGCGAGTTCGACTTCTCGCAACAGAAGAACCACATGAAGTTTGATATTAAGCCCTGCGAGCCCACCGTCTGCTAGGCCGCGGATAGCGCTTGAGATTTCATTTCGCGTTGCGCGCATCATTATTGTTGTCAGTCGTGGGCGAAGGATCTGGTGCGTCACTATCTTGTATGGCGCGCCAGCTTGCGCCCTCCAAATCCTCAAATTGCCCCGAATTGAGTGCCCACAAGAAGGCTGCGAGCCCGATCAGGCCGAGAACCAGGGCTGCAGGGATGAGCCAAGCGAGCGCTGTCATGCGTGGTTCTCTTTCATACCTATGGGCTGGAGCGCCAGCCGCTTCGTGCGCAGACGCAGTGCGTTTCCCGTCACCGCGATCGACGAGGCGGACATGGCGAGTGCTGCTATGAGTGGCGTGACGAACCCGGCCATTGCCAGCGGCACACAGAGCGCATTGTAGCCGAGCGCAATGGCAAAGTTCTGCAATGACATTTGATGCGCGGCGCGAGCCACCTTCAAGGTTTCCAAAACAGGCAAAAGACGCTCGCCTTGGAATATGGCGTCAGCTGCGGTCTGGCAAATGTCGATGGCACTCGCGGGCGACAGCGAGGCATGACCCGCGGCAAGTGCTGGGGCGTCGTTGAGCCCGTCTCCCACCATGAGGACCTTGTGGCCTGATGTGCTCAATTCCTTGAGCCGGTCGATCTTGCCATCGGGGCGCACGCCGGCGCGCCACTCTTTGATGCCTGCCGCCGCCGCAGCTAATGAGACCACATGCGGGCGGTCACCTGACAGCAGTTCCACGGCGTAACCGGCCTTCTGCAATTTTCCTACAACGCTGCGGGCATCGGATCTCAGCGTGTCCTCAAAATGAAACGGCGTCGGGACAGCCGCGCCCTTGCGATACCATAGCGTTGCGGTCTGATCGCCGCCCTCCGCCTCGGCGCCGACCCATGCCGCCGAACCGAGGCGCTCTTCGCCGTGCGGCGTTTCGGCAATGAGCCCGGCGCCCGTTACCTCGCGCACCGCACCGCGCCACCTCGGCGTTAGGCCTCTTGCGTCGGCAGCCCTTACGATTGCCTTGGCATAAGGGTGGCGGCTGTGCGCGGCGAGCGCCGCTGCCTGCGCCAGAGCGGCCATGCAAATTGGCTCAGGCGCGACGAGTTGAGGCTCACCGATTGTCAGCGTACCGGTCTTGTCAAACACAACGGTATCTGTCCCGGCAAGTCGCTCTAGTGCGTCGGGCGCCTTGACGATAACGCCTTTGGCGAACAGCCGTCCCGTTGCCGCCACCTGCACGGCCGGCACGGCCAGCGCCAGCGCGCAGGGGCAAGTGATGATCAAAACCGCGATGGCATAGGTGAGCGCCGTCTCCCAACCGGCGCCCGCGATCATCCATCCGATGAACGTGACCCCACCCAAAAGATGCACGGCCGGCGCGTAGATCTGCGCCGCACGGTCGGCAAGGCGCACGTATCGCCCGCGGCCTTGTTCGGCCGTTTGCATGAGGCGCGCAATTTCAGCGATCAACGTGTGCTCGTCGGTCGCAGTGGCCGTGACCTCGATCGAGGAAGTGATATTCATCGTCCCCGCGTGCACGTCGGCGCCAATACAATGAAGAGCTGGTAGCCCCACACGACGAACCAGGGTGCCCAGTACCCGGCGATACGTGCACGGCAGGTGCGCTGTACGACGTAGAGCGAGGTCGCCAGCAGCACATTGCCGCCGAAGGCGAAGATCACTGCGGAAGTGTGGACGGGGCGCAAACGCCCAAAGTTCGTCCAGGGTAGATCGAAGTTAAAGATTGGATAGGCGAGCTGCCAAGCAATCACGTCACCGACGAGAAACCCGACGATACCCCAAAAGACGGCAGCAATCGTCGCGACCTTAACGGGGCCGTCCATATAGCTTTGCTGCTCTTGGGGTCCGGCCTTGCGTGGGTGGAGTGCAACGTAATATCCGCCTGCCACAAAGGCGATCACAAATAGGATCGCGTGGAATCTCATCACCTCGTCGGTGGCGAGCAGTGCGACCGTCAAACCTAAAAGGGTGCCGACAACGGCTGTCAGCAACGCCAT
>JAUWCP010000272.1 GCA_030609245.1 Hyphomicrobium sp. | reverse complement strand
CATCGTCCATGCCACCCGCGGCCCTTTCATCCTGACGCTATATGAAAGACGCGTTGCTCGCGACGACCTGCCGTTTTTTCTCGGCCTCATGGAGCACCTGGCAAGCCGCGGTGTGTCGTGCCCCATCCCAGTACGCGATCTGGAAGGCCGCAACTTGCGCGAGCTCGCCGGGCGCGCCGCCGCTCTTGTAACGTTCCTAGAGGGATTTTGGATCCGCCGGCCGACGCCAACGCATTGCGCCGCTGTGGGGCGCGCCTTAGCCGAGATGCATCTGGGCGGCGAAGGCTTTGCGTTGAAACGCGCGAACGCCCTAGGGCCTGCTGGCTGGCGCCCGCTTTACAAACGCTTTGCCAACCGGACCGAGGAAATCTCTGCCGGACTTGGCCATTTTATCGAGAGCGAGCTTGATGTGCTCGATGCGGAATGGCCAACGGGCCTCATCGAAGGTGTCATTCATGCCGACCTCTTTCCCGACAACGTCTTCGTCCTCGGCAACCGGCTGTCAGGCATCATCGATTTCTACTTCGCTTGCACCGACGCGCTCGCCTACGATATCGCAGTGTGCCTCAACGCCTGGTGCTTCGAGCAGGACGCGTTCTTCAACATCACCAAGGGGCGCGCGTTCCTGCGGGGCTATGAAGATGTCCGGCCGCTGACCAATGCGGAGCGCGAAGCGATGCCAATGCTGGCGCGCGGCGCGGCAATGCGCTTCCTGCTGACGCGCGCTTACGATTGGCTCAATACGCCGCCCAGCGCATTGGTCAGTCCGAAGAATCCCGCCGAGTACGTGCGCCGGCTGCGCTTCCACCAGAGCGTTCGATCGATCACGGACTACGGGGTCGGGGAGCGCGCAAAATGACGGCCAAGACGCCGGTGGTGATTTACACGGACGGCGCATGCTCTGGCAACCCGGGGCCCGTCGGATGGGGAGCTATCCTGATCTACGCAGGCCATCGCAAGGAGATTTCGGAAGGCGAAGCCGAGACAACCAACAATCGCATGGAGCTGATGGCCGCTATCAGAGCACTTGAAGCCTTGAAAAGACCGAGCCGCGTGGAGCTTCACACCGACAGCTCGTATCTGAAAAACGGAATCACGGACTGGATCAACCGCTGGAAAGCCAACGGCTGGCGCACGGCCAACAAAAAGCCCGTTAAGAACGTTGAACTTTGGCAGCGACTCGATGAGGCTCAAGAGCGTCACGAAATCGATTGGCGTTGGGTGCGTGGGCACACCGGCGACAAAGAGAACGAGCGGGCCGACGAGCTGGCGCGCGAGGCCGTGGCGCCATATCTGAAAGGAAATCGTGCGGCCGATACCGGTGACACCTGATCGCCGGCTTCAGAGCGAATGATCGATCGCCGAGCACAGCGTCGCCGCGCTCGACTTATCGTGCTCTGGCGGTGTGTCCTCGACGTTCAAAATCTTGACCACGCCGTCATCGACGAGCAACGCATAGCGCTTTGACCGCAGGCCGAGACCAAAGCCCGACAGATCGATTTCCAGACCCAGCTTCTTGGCGAACTCGGCATTGCCGTCTGCCAGCATGAGGATCTTGCCCTCAGCGCCTGTGTCCTTTGCGAATTGAGTCATCACAAAGACGTCGTTGACGGCGGTGCAGGCGATTGCATCGACGCCTTTGCTCTTGAGTTCGTCAACGCGCGCAACAAATCCTGGCATGTGCTGCTGCTGACACGTCGGCGTAAAAGCACCCGGCACGGCAAAAAGCGCGACCTTCTTGCCGCCGAACACCTCCGCTGTCGTTTTCGGCGATGGGCCGTCGGCGGTCATCACCAAAAAACTTACATCGGGTAACTTATCGCCGACCTTAATCGTCATCTGATCATCCCTTCTCTTTGTAAAGCTGGGCTCCAGGCCGGACGATAAAAGCCCGACAGAAATCCATCATATGCTGAAACGAGGGTTGCCGCTCAACGGATATCGAACGTGACTTCCGATTGCCCTTCATCAGAGACGAGTGTCACAATGAGTGACTGGCCGTTCAGGTCCTCGACATCCACGTCTGATGATAGATCGACCTCGAACGTCACGTTGCCGGCCCCGTCATCAGCGGTCATCTTCGGCAGGGGTACGTAGCTGCCCGACGGCGCCTCGATAAACGCGTCCGCGTGCACGCCACCGCCAGGGAACATGGTCTCCAGGACGATATGCGGTCTTTCGCCGGTAAGGTTCAACACCACACGCTTGAGAGCAGGATCAGACGGCTTCTTTTCGCTCGCCGGCCGGGGAACCCGGCCCAGGGCGGCCGCGAGCTGCTGCGGTATCGGCGACGCATCAGAGGTGATGTCGAGCATCAGCGCGGCCTCAACGGGAATGCAGATCTCCTTGCAGACGCCATAGTCGAACGCGAGGCGCAAACCGATCGGTTTTGCCGGATCCTTCGCCTCAAGACGCACCGGAAAGACCACCGTGTCCTTGTAGCCCACCGTATCGCCAATACGGTCGGTGAACCGCTCCGGCGCGGGATAGAGCACTTCTGCGGACGCGAGGTTTTCTGACTTTGACCAATCAAAGGATGGCGGAACGCCACCGGCATCGCCGGGATTGCGCCAATAGGTCTTCCAGCCCTTCGGCATCTGTAGTTCGACACCGGCCAGGCCTTTACCCGCGATGAGTCGCACACGCGAATTGTGCCCTTCGGCCCAGTCGGAGGACAGACCCGCGGCAGCGCCGTTAACCGGCGGTGCGGGGAGCGCACTGACTGCAAAAACTGTCAGCGCCACAGAAAGAAAATTTTGCAACTTCATTGAAGACATTTCTCGTATTTGTGCTTTCTGCCAACCTTAACAAGCCTTCTAACGCCTCGTCATCCTGCCGCAAATCACGACTTCATGAAGGCCGCTCGCGCCCACATTTCAGCCCCTATAACCAATTCACCACGCCGCCCAAATTGAGCGCTTCACAGTGCGGCCGGCAACGCGCTAGTCTTATCAGATGAATATCCCTCGAACACGTAGCCCGGCAACCGGCGACGATTTCCTCGACGGGCAGCTGCTGATCGCCATGCCGCTTATGACGGACCGGCGCTTCGCGCGCTCGGTCGTCTACCTTTGCGCGCACTCCGAGGACGGCGCAATGGGCCTCATCATCAATCAGCGTGCGCCACACATCAGCTTCCTCGACTTGCTGGAGCGATTGGGCATCGTGCCGTCTGATACTGGGGACGGGCTTTCCAACGAGAA
>JAUWCP010000279.1 GCA_030609245.1 Hyphomicrobium sp. | reverse complement strand
ATCTCGCCGGCGTTGCGCGTCGCGGCGTCCATCGCGCTCATTTGCGCGCCATAGAACGAGGCGACGTTTTCTAAAAGCCCGCGAAAGATCTGCGTTGAGACATTGAGATTGATAAGATAGCCGAGCACCTCTTCGTTGCTCGGCTCGTACTCGTGAACAGCCTCTGGGCCAGCCGACTTGTCAGCATCGGTATCCTCGGGGACCTTCGCCGGGATTAGCTGCAGCGCCGTCGGTATCTGCGATATGACCGACTTGAACCGGGCAAAGTAGATAGTCGCTACGTCAAATTCGCCCGCCTCGAACAGGGCAAAAATCTTACTGGCGATATCATCGGCGTGAGCGAAGGTCAGTTGGCGCACACCGCGTAAATTGACACGATCGAGGTAGCGGTCCTCAAACTCCCTGCGCAAGGCCTCCGCGCCCTTGCGGCCAACCATCAGGAATTTGACTGTCTTTCCTTGCGAGAGCAGCTGCTGCGCATTGTTGCGGGCAAGCTTAGAAATGCTTGCGTTGAACCCGCCAGCAAGTCCGCGCTCACCCGTCATGACGACGAGGAGGTGGACGTCGTCCTTTCCGGTGCCCACGAGCAGCGGAGAGACGCCCCGCTTGTCGGGTATCCGCCGGCCCAGGCTCGCCATCAAACGATCCATGCGCTCAGCATAGGGACGCGCGGCGGTCGCGGTCTCCTGGGCGCGGCGCAACTTCGCCGCCGCCACCATCTGCATCGCCTTGGTGATCTTGCGCGTCGCCTTCACCGACGAGATGCGATTTCTGAGATCCTTCAGGTTCGGCATGGCGCCGCCGTTTCCCTAGTTCTTGTTGGTGCACACGTCACGCCGTGAATCCCTTGGCGAACTTATCGAGGAAGGTTACGAGCTTCTTCTCCGTCTCCTCCGACACCACTTTTTCGGTGCTGATCGCCTTAAGAATGTCCTGGCCCTGATCGCGCAGCATGCGCAAGAGATCTTCCTCGAACTTGCTCACTGCCGCCACGGGAACCGGATCGAGGTAGCCGCGTGTGCCAGAGAAGATCACGCAAACCTGCTCCTCCATCTTCAGCGGCGAGAACTGCGGCTGCTTCAAGAGCTCAGTCAGGCGCGCGCCACGCGCAAGCATCTTTTGTGTGGTAGCGTCGAGGTCGGATCCGAACTGCGCAAACGCCGCCATCTCACGGTACTGCGCCAGCTCGCCTTTGATCTTTCCGGCCACCTGTTTCATCGCCTTGGTCTGCGCCGCGGAGCCGACGCGCGACACCGAGAGGCCGACGTTCACGGCTGGGCGGATACCCTGATAGAAAAGGTCGGTCTCGAGGAAAATCTGGCCGTCAGTGATCGAGATGACGTTCGTGGGAATGTAGGCCGCCACGTCGTTAGCCTGCGTCTCGATAACGGGCAGCGCGGTAAGCGACCCGCCGCCGTGGTCTTCATTGAGCTTGGCGGCGCGCTCAAGCAACCGCGAGTGGAGATAGAACACATCGCCCGGGTAGGCTTCGCGGCCCGGCGGGCGGCGCAGCAGCAGCGACATCTGGCGATAGGCCACCGCCTGCTTTGAAAGGTCGTCGTAGGCGATCACTGCGTGCATGCCGTTGTCGCGGAAGTATTCCCCCATGGTGCAGCCGGCAAACGGAGCCAGGTACTGCAGCGGCGCCGGCTCTGAGGCCGTGGCCGCCACGACGATCGAGTATTCGAGCGCGCCGTTCTCCTCCAGAACCTTGACGAATTGCGCAACTGTTGAGCGCTTTTGGCCGATAGCAACGTAGATGCAGTAGAGTTTTGCCTTCTCGTCGCCACTAGCGTTGATCGACTTCTGGTTCAGGATCGTGTCGAGGATGATCGCGGTTTTACCTGTCTGGCGGTCGCCGATGATGAGCTCTCGCTGACCGCGGCCGATCGGGATCAGCGCGTCGACGGCCTTGAGGCCCGATGCCATCGGCTCGTGCACCGATTTGCGCGGCAAGATACCTGGCGCCTTGACGTCGACGCGCTTTCGCTCTTCGGCCTCGATTGGGCCTTTGCCATCGATAGGGTTACCCAGCGCGTCCACGACGCGGCCCAGAAGCGCCTTGCCGACCGGTACCTCGACGATCGCTCCGGTGCGTTTGACCGTGTCGCCTTCCTTGATCGTCCGGTCGTCGCCAAAGATCACGACGCCGACGTTGTCCGCCTCCAGGTTCAGCGCCATACCGCGAATGCCGCCTGGAAACTCGACCATTTCGCCGGCTTGTACGTTGTCGAGACCATAAACGCGCGCGATGCCGTCGCCGACCGACAGCACCTGGCCAATTTCGGAGACCTCAGCCTCTTTGCCGAAATTCTTGATCTGATCCTTCAGGATGGAGGAGATCTCTGCGGCCCGAATTTCCATTACTTGCCTCTTCCCTATCAGCGCTTCCTTGAATAGCGCGTTGGCGACGCGTCGCCCTGCCTTCATTAAAACGGCCGCGGGCTAAACCCACGGCCAACACTGGTTATCTAGCCCGCGCCCTTGAGGACGACCTTCAAGTTCGTGAGCTTCGTGCGCAACGACGAATCGATCAGGCGGCTGCCGATCTTGACCACGAGTCCGCCCAACAGCGAGGGATCGACTTTCGCGTCCAGTCGCACGTCTTTGCCAAACGAAGCTTTCAGCTTGTCCGTGAGCGCAGCAAGCTGACTGTCGCTGAGCGCAATCGCAGACTTCACTTCTGCAACAACCTCGCCGCGATGGCTGGCGAGCAACGAGCGATATGTTTTGACCATGTCTTCGGCGGCGAACAGGCGGCGATTGCGGGCGACCACCTTCAAAAAGTTATTGGTTGTGGCACCAACCGCGGCCCAATCCATCACCGCACCCAACGCGCGCTCTTGCTCCTGGGCCGAGAATGCCGGGCTCCTGACCAGCCGGCTCAAATCTTCGCTGCCGTCGAGCAACGCTTGAAACTTGCCAAGATCCTGGTCCACCTGGTCGAGCTCGTTGCGCTCTTGCGCCAGCTCGAAAAGAGCGGAGGCATAACGCCCCGCAACTCCGCCCGTCATTGCATCGTCCGTTGCCACTTCAAACGCTCTCGTCGGCAGTCATTGCGCGCCTATGCGGGCGACTGGGCA
>JAUWCP010000237.1 GCA_030609245.1 Hyphomicrobium sp. | reverse complement strand
ATAAAACGAAAAGGATATTATATTGTCCCTAAATCACAACTTATTTGCGATCTTTTTATGGAAGGTGGCGTAGCAACAGATGCTGCGGAACTCCTAATAAGGAAGTGGTATTCTGAATTTATGCGTTGCGCCGCAGGCCTTTCGCAATTTCAAGATGAGCTTGTACGTTTGCTTTATGAGTACACGGTGAAGCACGTCTACCGGGCAACCAACCCCTCAGACGCAGAGCGTATGGCAATCGTTGCCACAGGCGGCTATGGGCGTGGGCTTCTGGCGCCGCATTCCGACATCGATTTGCTGTTTCTGCTGCCGTACAGGAAGACGCCATGGGGCGAGAGCGTTACGGAATATATTCTTTATGTACTCTGGGATCTCGGCTTCAAAGTCGGTCATGCCACGCGCACCATCGAGCAGTGTGTGAAGCTCAGCATCTCCGACGTCACTATACGAACCTCTCTGCTCGACGCGCGTCTCATTCACGGCGACAGTCAACTCTTCGCTGATTTCGAAACTAGATTTCGCAACAAAGTCGTTGCGGGCACGGCGCGCGCTTTCATTGACGCAAAAATGGCCGAACGCGATGTGCGCCATCGTATTGCGGGTGAAAGCCGCTACAAAGTTGAGCCCAACATAAAGGACGGCAAGGGCGGACTTCGCGATCTGCACACGCTGCTCTGGCTCTCAAGGTATCTTTATGGCCAAGACGTGGGTGCCGCCACGGTTGCGGCCGGGATCTTCAAGCCGGACGAGGTCGCAACGTTTCGTCGATGCGAGAATTTCCTTTGGACGGTGAGATGTTTTCTGCACTTTCTCGCTGGCCGCCCTGAGGAGGTTCTGACGTTCGAGGTGCAGCAATGGATGGCCGAACGGCTCGGCTACAACGCTCGTGCCGGTCTGCGCAGCGTCGAACGTTTCATGAAGCATTATTTTCTCGTTGCCAAGGACGTCGGCGATCTGACAGCAATACTGTGCGCTGCCCTGGAAATGCAGCAGCTTAAGGAGGCGCCGGGCCTTAGCCGAATTTTAGCGCCACTGAACTGGAGGGCGCGACGCCGGGTACGCACGCGCACCGATTTTCGCATCGACAATGATCGCTTGAACGTCGCCGACCAAGACGTATTCAAACGCGATCCCGTCAATCTCATCAGACTCTTCGCAGAGGCCCGGCTCACCGATTCCTTTTTGCATCCAGATGCTATCCGCCTCCTGCGCCAGTCTCTACGTCTTATCGACGACAAGCTTCGAGCCGACCCGGAAGCGAACCGCATCTTTCTCGAACTGTTGATCGGCGAAGGCAACCCGGAGATCACGCTTCGGCGGATGAACGATGCTGGCGTGCTTGGCCGGTTCGTGCCGGAGTTCGGTCACGTCGTCGGCATGATGCAATTCAACATGTACCACCACTTTACGGTCGACGAGCATCTGGTGCGCACTGTAGGCATGTTGATGGACATAGAGCACGGCGGTGCTTCGAGCGAGCTGCCGCTGTCGACCGAAATCGTTAAAAGCATCAAGAACCGGCGAGCCTTGTACGTTGCCGCCTTTGTCCACGATATCGGCAAGGGTCAAAAGGAAGACCATTCGATCATTGGCGCGCGCGTGGCGCGAAAGCTCGGACCGCGCTTTGGGTTGAGTCCTGGCGAGACAGAGACAGCAGCGTGGCTTATCGAGCGGCATCTCACTATGAGCAATTTCGCGCAGAGCCGCGAGATTACTGATCCTAGGACGATTAAGGACTTTGCAAATATTGTGCAGAGTCCGGAACGGCTGAAACTGCTGCTGTTGCTCACGGTGGCAGACATCCGCGCCGTCGGCCCTGGTGTCTGGAACGGTTGGAAGGGCCAGTTGCTGCGGACCTTGTACTACGAGACCGAGCCGGTGGTTGCCGGCGGTCATACGCAGGCGAAGCGCAGCCAACGCATCGCCGAGGCGCAGGAAGAGCTACAAGGCGTCCTCAAGGATTGGCCGTCCGCCGAGTTCAAAGGATTCGTTGACCGCCAGTATCCGGACTATTGGCTGCGCACGGACACCAATCGCCAGGTTGAGCACGCAAAGTTATTGCGGCGTGCTGACCATGAAGGTCTGCATCTTGCCAGCGATACCAAAACCGACGCGTTCAAGGCAGTGACCGACCTGACCGTTGTCGCGCCAAATCATCCGCGCCTTCTCTCCATGTTTGCGGGCGCGTGTTCTGCGGCTGGTGCCAATATCGCGAGCGCCCAAATCATCACAACGCGCGACGGATATGCCCTTGATACCTTTCTGCTCAACCGAGGATTCCAAGACGACGAGGATGAGTTGCGTCGCGGAAGACGCATCGGGGGCATGATCGGCCGATTACTGAGAGGCGAGGTCTGGCTAAAGGATCTTCTGGCCTCACGCCGGTCTGCGGCGAGTCGCGTCATGGCGTTCACTGTCGAGCCTGAGGTGATCATCAACAATTCATCGTCTGACCAGTTCACCGTGATCGAGGTTGCCGGACGAGACCGGACGGGCCTGCTTTATGAGTTGACGGCAGCGTTGTCCGATCTTCTCCTCGACATTACGTCGGCGCACATCACGACTTTCGGTGAGAAGGCGGTTGATGTGTTCTACGTGACCGACTTGATGGGCAAGAAGATCACCCACGAACCGCGGCAGAAAACAATCCGTGAGCGCTTGGAAGCGGTTCTGGCAGGTCCTGCGGTCTAGTCTGTGCGGGCAGCCACCACTCTGATATTCAAAGTGATTGTTCGCGGCCTCAGCGCGTTATGATGAGCTCAACACGTCGATCGAGCTGGTAGAGGTCTTCGCGCTCATACTCGCCGCGCTCCACACCCGCGAACGGCTCAGACTCGCCCTTGGGTACAAGTTCTAGCTCGCCTTCGAAGCCCGAGACCCTGAGAAAGCGTTTTACTGTGGCAAGGCGTTCGCGCGAGAGGGCCATATTGAGTTCGTCTGTTCCACGCTCGTCGGCGTGCCCTGTCAGCGATATTTTCGGAAATTTCTTTATCTGCAAGTACTCGAACAGGAGCTCCGCTGCCTTCCTGCCGTCTTCTGTAAGGGTCGGTTCATTAAAAACGAACGTGATGGGGACCGGAATCGTTTTGCGCACAAGCGGTGCGGCGCTGGTAACCGGCTCCTGCGGGACCGTGCTGCGCGCTGTTGCCACCGTTGGCAAGTCGGTTGGTGGTGGCACCGCTGACATACCGCGGAGTGGTGAGACCGTTGCGGTCGCGTCAATCGCCGCAATATTCACTGTTGCCAAATCGTTGGTTTGCGCAGGGACGGGGTCTTTCGACTCGATTGCCACCGGTTGACGCGCAGCGATGCGTGCCGTTTCCACCAAGTCTTTGAGGTTCTTCAGCAAGTTTGAGGTGACGGTTTTTGCTGTCGGGCGTGTTCGTGGCCCACCCTCAGTTGCGCTATCGGCTACCGGCGCAGCCTTTATGTCTTGATCGTTGGCTGCGCGCTGGGGCACGTCTTTCTGTGACGCACGTTCGGTGACCCCGCGTTGTTTCTCGCTTGGCGCTTTTGATTTGGACTCCTTTTTTGCGACGACTGCCAAATCGGGATCGTCGCTGGCGAATTTGTGGTCGACTGCCATTGACCATTCGCCGTGCTCATTGGCTTTAGTGGTTCCGATTTCGTTCCCGTCACCAATGACGGTGACGTTAGCGTTGGGCGTCGTGCGGCCGGCGAACACGGAAGTCT
>JAUWCP010000275.1 GCA_030609245.1 Hyphomicrobium sp. | reverse complement strand
CTCGTGGCGATCGACGGCGATCCGCTAAAGCAGGCTGACATGAAAAAGAGCGCCGAGGGCACATTCCAGGCGCAAAAAGTCATCGCGCCATAGCGGGCTTTTGCCTCTCGCCCCGCCAATCATTGAAACGTGCCGCCACGCAGATTTGTAATTCACCCGCGCTCAACGAAGCTGTCGATGATGCGCTTGCGGCCCGCCTCATCGAATTCGATGGTCAGCTTGTTGCCGTCGACGCCGGCGATGGTGCCGGGCCCAAACTTTTGATGCAGCACGCGTTCCCCCGGCTTGAACGAAGTCTGTTGCGTAGATGAGGCGACAAGCTCGCCCTCGATCGTCGTTGGCCCGCGGGATTTGCGCGCCGCGTCGCGGCTGAAGCCCTCGCGCGTGCGCGCCTTGGCGCGTTGCCAGCCCGGAGTCTTGTAGCTGGCTTCGAATGGCGTTGCGGCATCGTCGAAGCGGCTGCGGCGGTAACTGTTGCCGAACGTGCCGCCGAAGTTCTCATAGGCCCCGCCGAACGGCATCTTGGCTTCGAGAATGTCGACGTGGTCCTCGGGTAGCTCGTCGACGAAGCGCGAAGGCAGCGCCGACTGATAGAGCCCGCGGTTGCGCCGGTTCTGCGCAAACGAAACCTTTGCCAGCCGCTTGGAGCGCGTCAGGCCGACGTAGGCGAGGCGGCGTTCCTCTTCGAGGCCTGCTTGGCCGTTCTCGTCAAGACTGCGCTGATGGGGAAATAGCCCTTCCTCCCAGCCGGGTAGAAAGACAACCTCGAACTCCAAGCCCTTGGCGGCATGCAGCGTCATGAGCGAGACTCGGTCGCCGCCAGCCGCCTGGTCAGTGTCCATGACGAGACTGACGTGCTCCAGAAAGCCTTGCAGGCTTTCGAACTCGTGCATCGAGCGCACGAGCTCTTTCAAGTTCTCCAGTCGTGATTGCGCCTGCGGGCTCTTGTCCGCCTGCCACATGGCGGTGTAGCCGGACTCATCCAAGATCAGCTCGGCCAGTTCGGTGTGCTTCAGGTGCGAGATCACGGAACGCCAGCGTTCGAAGTTGGCGATGAGGTCGCTGAGCGACTTGCGCGCCCTGCCGGTCAGCTCCTCGGTCTCGATGATCAGCTGTGCCGCCTGATACATCGGTATGGACCGCATTCGCGCTAGCTCGCGCACGCGCTTCACCGAGGTATCACCAAGGCCGCGTTTGGGCACATTGATGATGCGTTCAAACTTCAGGTCATTCACCGGGTTAGCGGTGATCTCCAGATAGGCGATAGCGTCCTTGATCTCCTGGCGTTCATAGAAACGCGGTCCGCCGATGACGCGGTAGGGTAGGCCAAGTGTAATGAAACGGTCTTCAAAAGCGCGCATCTGGAATGATGCACGCACCAGGATGGCGATCTCGTCGAGCGATTGGCGCGCTTGCTGCATTTCCTCGATGTCTCCACCAATGCCGCGCGCTTCCTCCTCATCATCCCATACGGCCGTGACCGAAACCTTGGCGCCGGGCTGATCGTCGGTGAAAAGCGTCTTGCCGAGCCGGCCCTTGTTCTCCGCAATGAGACCAGCGGCAGCAGCAAGGATGTGCCCCGTTGAACGGTAGTTGCGTTCAAGCCGGATCACCTTGGCGCCGGGGAAGTCTTTTTCGAAGCGCAAGATGTTGTCGATCTCCGCGCCGCGCCAGCCGTAGATCGATTGGTCATCGTCTCCGACGCAACACAGATTTGGCGAGCCCTGCGCCAAGAGACGCAGCCACAGGTACTGTACGACATTGGTGTCCTGATACTCGTCAACCAGTATGTAGTGGAAGCGGCGCTGGTAGTCGGCCAAAACGTCCGGGTTCTCCAGGAACAGGCGGAGGCTCTCCAGAAGTAGATCCCCAAAGTCGCAAGCATTCAGTTCCTTGAGGCGGCGCTGATAGGCGGCATAGAGATGCGCGCCCTTGCCGGTCGCGAAACCGTAGGCCTCACCCGCCGGCACCTTGTCGGGGGTGAGACCGCGGTTTTTCCAGCCGTCGATGAGAGCGGCAAGCTGGCGTGCCGGCCAGCGATCCTTGTCGAGACCTTCCGCTTCGATTACCTGCTTCATCAGGCGGATCTGGTCATCGGTATCGAGGATGGTGAAGCCGGAAGACAAGCCAACAAGTTCGGCATTGCGGCGCAGGATCTTGACACCAATCGAGTGAAACGTGCCGAGCCACGGCATGCCTTCCACGGCGCCGCCGACGAGATCGCCAATGCGCTCCTTCATTTCGCGCGCGGCCTTGTTGGTGAAGGTGACGGCGAGCACTTGGCTCGGGTAGGCACGGCCACTCGCCAAAATGTGCGCGATGCGGGTTGTCAGCACGCGCGTCTTGCCGGTGCCCGCACCGGCTAGCACAAGCACGGGCCCGTCGAGCGCTTCGACGGCTTGCCTCTGCTCCGGGTTAAGCCCGTCCATGTAGGTGTGCGCCGTCGTGCGTTGCAGGGCCCGCGCAGAGACGGAGGGTTCGGCTTCGCGCGGTGGCGCCTCGGGCAAATCAAAGGGCGGATCGTCCGCCGCCTCCGGAGGTGTAACGTTCGCTATATGTTTCCCACCTTGCGCCATTACTCGCAACTATAACACCCGCCGACTCGCGGCAACGGCCTTAGGCTCGTCGCCCACACAAGATATGGGACGTATTAGCTCAATTTGCCGCTTGTAACGGTGCGCGCGCGGGTCGGCCGCCATGATACGGCCATGCTCGCGGCGCGGAACGCCGAGGGATTGGCGTGGATAGAGGCCCGGACACGGGCCGGCGAATAAGTTAGAGTGTCGGTGGCGGAGACAGGCGGCAGGTGCATGAGCCCCGGCTGGGCGTCATCAGATGGACAACCGTGCAGGGCATTCCCAATTAAGGGGCTACGCCGCGCGTTCGAGTTCGCTGATTCTTGAGAAGAGAGGGAGTGCGCATTGACGCGGTCCCTGATGGGGTAGATGAGCAACGGTCTCCTTTACATCGGTAGCTTGATCGTGCTTGCGCTCGCCGCGCTGTTCGTGGTTCCCCATTTCATTGACTGGAACGGCTATCGCGGCGTTTTCGAGGAGGAGGCGACGCGTATTCTCGGCCGTCAGGTACGCGTCGGAGGCAACGTCAACGTGCGCTTGCTCCCGGCGCCCTACGTACGCTTCGACAAGGTGCGTATCGCCGATGTCACGGGCAATC
>JAUWCP010000064.1 GCA_030609245.1 Hyphomicrobium sp. | reverse complement strand
GATCTGCGGAAGAAGGGAAGACCTGGCTTGGGAGACGTTTTCGTCGGTCGCACGCGTTGAAGCCCGCTGGGCCAAGAGCTGCGGGTTGCCAAAATAGGTGGAAACTAGCGCCTCATCCAACGATTCGGCACATGCCGCATTGTTTGCGGCGAATATCAGTGCCACGAGCAATACTGTGATTGGCATATGCTTTGGACGCTGGGCGCTGCCCCCAGTGCCCGCAACAATGCTTGCCATCTCTCCCCCCGAGCTCAGCCCGCCGCGACAAGCGCTGCTGCATAATGGCAGAATGCGCGAACTCTATAAGCGTGCTGCAATCACGCAAGAGTTCAAAGACAGAATCAGCGATCGCTTTTGATTGTACAGCAACGCAGCCACACTCATCGGTGCCGAATCGAAATGCGCGGCACGACGAATCATTAGCACGCTAATGTCCGTGCTCGCAGGCTAACGAGCACGGTAGGACTAAGCCTTCTCACTCTGGGCGGGTTGGGCTTCCTCGGCCGGCGCCTTATGCCGTGCGTGCCACTTTTCACGAAGTGTCTGGAAGAAGAAATAGAGCACCGGGATAAAGAAGAGCCCGACGATCGAATCGAAAATCATGCCCGAGAAGACGACGACACCGATCGAGATTCGGCTCGATGCGCCAGCGCCAGATGCGAACACCAAAGGCAAAACACCAATTATGAAGCAAAGTCCGGTCATGGTGACCGGCCGGAAGCGGGTGCGTGCCGAGCTGAGAGCGGCTTGCGTAATCGATTCGCCTTCTTCGCGGCGCACGCGCGAAAACTCAACCAGCATGATGGCCTTTTTCGCCGCCAGGCCAATGAGCAAAACGATGCCGATCTGCGCATAAAGATTGTTATTGAGAAGCGTGATGAAGTAGAGCGGCAACAACGCGCCGAAAACGGCGAATGTGGCCGACGCCATGACCGCCATCGGCAGGCTCCAGCTCTCGTACTGAGCGACCAGGAAAAGGTAGGCAAACGTAAAGGCCAACAGGAAGACGTAGACCATCAAGCCTGTTGATTTGACCTCTTGATATGACATGGCGGTCCATTCAACACCATATCCTTCAGGAAGCTCGTTCTTGGCAATTTCCTCAAGCGCCGTGATCGCTTGGCCTGAACTGTAGCCGACCGCCGACATACCTTGCAGCTGGGCCGTATTGATAAGGTTGTAGCGATTGACGGCTTCCGGCCCCAAGACGGATTTGACTTCAATGAGTGCAGAGAGCGGGACCATGTCGCCATTGGCGTTCTTAACCTGGATGCGGCCAATGTCGGGCAGTGCGTCCCGGTATCCGGCCTCCGCGGAGATAATCACCCAATAGAGCTTGTTGTAGAGGTTAAAGTTGTTGACGTAGTAAGAGCCGAGGTTCGCGGCGAGCGCATTGAAGACCGTGTTGATCGGCACCCCGAGCGACTCTGCCTTATCGCGATCGATCTCGAGTTTGTATTGGGGAGCACTGGCCGACAGTGTCGTAAACACGCGGTTGAAGGTCGGGTTCTCGTTTGCGGCAACAATCAGCGCGCGCGTCACGGCGGCGAGACTTTGTATGCCCTTATCGCCGTTGTCCTGCAGTTGGGCCGTAATACCGCCGGTGATCCCCAGCCCATCGATGGGCGGCAACGGTAGAGTGAACGCCTCCGCGCCGGGGACTTCCGCCAGCCTCTCATCAATACGGTTCAAAATATTGTACCACTGTAGCTTTTTGCTCGTTCGTTCGCTCCATGGCGTGAGAATAGGGATGAGGAGCGCATAGTTCGAGCCGGCGCCGGCCAGAATGCTGTAACCGCTGACGGAGATGACGTCTTGGATGCCGTCCATTTCGTTGAGAATTTTCGTCATTTCCATGCTCATCTTCTGCGTCCTGTGCAACGACGCCCCATCGGGAAGCTGCACGTTGACCAGAAGCACGCCTTTGTCCTCCAGCGGCACGAATGAGGTCGGCACCGCTTCAACAAGATAAACAACGCCAGCAACGAAGAGGACGAAGATAATCATGGACGCCGCGACGTGCCCCAGCATGAAGCGCACGATCGCCACGTAACCATCGCGGACCTTGTCGACCAATCGCGGAAACCAGCTGAGGATGCCCTTCTTGGGCTCTTTCGCGCCTGCGCGCAGGAGTGTGACGCACAGAACCGGTGCCAAAGTCAGCGCATTGATAGCCGATAGCGTAAAGGCGATCGTGATGGTGAGGGCGAACTGACGATAGACCTCCCCTGTTATGCCCGGGAAGAAGCACACCGGCACAAACACAGCAAAGAGCACGAATGTGGTGGCGATGATCGGCCGCGTGACCTGCCCCATTGCCTTGAGCGTCGCCTCTCGCGGCGCCAGATTATCCGCGACCATGATGCGTTGGACGTTCTCGATAATCACGATGGAGTCGTCGACAACGAGCGTGATCGCCAGAATGATCGCCAACAGAGTGATCATGTTGGCCGAGAAACCGATGCCAAAGAGCACCGCCATCGTACCGATGAGTGCGACGGGGATAGCAATCGCGGGGATCAGCGTCGTGCGCCAGTTGGAGAGAAAGAGGAACGTGACGGCGACCACGAGGGCTCCCGTCATCAAAAGCGTCTTGATGATCTCCTCAACGGAAGCACGCACCGCCTTGGTGATGTCGTAGAGACGCGTGTACTCGACATCGGGCGGAAAGTTCTTGGAGATTTTGTCGAGCTCCTCATAGAGGAGATCTGCAACCTCCAGGGCATTAGCCCCCGATATCTGATAGATGCCGATCGTCGCGGCGGGCTTGTTATTCAGCGCGGAGGTCGCGTCATAGGACTGCGCTCCGAGCTCAATCCTGGCCACATCCTTGAGCCGCACCATCGAGCCGTCCGGATTGGCCGTGACGATGATGTTCTCAAACTCGCCAACCGAGTCGAGGCGCCCCTTGGCCTCGAGCGTAAACTGAAAATCACTTTGACCAGCGTGGGGGGGAGCCGCAATCCGCCCCGGCGTCGCCTCAAGGCTTTGCGCCTGTATGGCGTTCGACACGTCAGCCGCTGTCAGATTGAGGGCAGCCAGCTTGTTTGGATTGATCCATACGCGCATGCTGTAGGTGAGCGGGCCGAACTGCGAGACGTTGCCGACGCCGGGAAGGCGTGCAAGTGCGTCCTGCATTTCGATCGCAGCGTAGTTGCTTAGGAAAATCTCATCATGAGTGCCCTTTGGCGAAATGAGATTGATCACCAACAGCAAACCGCTCGACTGCTTGCGTGTGGAGACGCCCTGCTGCGTCACTGCCTGCGGCAACTGCGGCTCGGCCAACTGCACGCGGTTTTGTACGTTGACCGCCGCGATATCCGGGTTCGTGCCGATCTTGAACGTGACGGTTAGCTGATACTGTCCGGTGTTTGAGCTGACGGACGACATGTAGAGCATGTCATCCACGCCGTTCACCTGCTCCTCGATGGGCACTGCGACGGTCTTGGCGATGTCGGATGCGTTGGCACCGGGATACTGGGCGGTCACGACCACCTGCGGCGGCGCGATGTTTGGGTATTCGGCGACGGGAATGAAGTAGATAGCGAGCGCGCCCAAGAGCGTCGTCACGATAGCAATCACGATCGCGAATTTCGGTCGGTCAATGAAGAACTCGCTCAGCACCGCTTAGGCCTTCTGATCGACGGCATTGACGACCAAACCGGGAGTGACCTTCTGAATACCGCCAACGATGACGCGCTCACCCTCGGTCAGTCCTTCCGTGACCACCCAGTCGCTGTCCACCTGTTGGCCCAGCTTGACAGTTCGCTTCTTAACAGTGTCGTTCTTGTCGACGACAAGCACATAGTAGCCGCTTTGATCCTGCTGAAGCGCGACTTGCGGCACCACGAGCGCCGTCTTCTTCTTGTCCGTCTTCACCGTCACGTTGACGAACTGGCCCGGGATCAGAATATGTTCAGAGTTGGGGAAGACGGCGCGCACCTCGATCGTATCGGTCGTCTGCTCAACCTGAATGCCAAGATAGTCGAGCTTGCCAGGCTGCGCGTACATGCTGCCGTCGCTTAGCTGCAGATAAGGAGTGAGAGCGACCTTTGTCCCCTTCACCAGCCCTGCCTTGCGCGCCTCGATGAGATCCTTTTCGGCCACATAGAAAACAACGTAGATGGGGTCCATGCTGACGACGGTCGCCAGCGTCCCGGTGCTCGGGCCAACGAGATTACCGACATCGATGTTTGCTGCGCTGACGCGCCCGTCGATGGGGCTGCGTACTTCGGTGTAGCTCAGATTCAGCTTCGACGTCGCCAGCGCCGCTTCCGACTTCTTCACGTTCGCTTTCCCTGTACCAAGCGTGGCGACAGAGGAGTCGAGCGTGGCCTGAGTCACGTCGTTGGTTTCTGCAAGCTTTTTGTTGCGCTCATACTCGATTTGATCATTCTTCAGCTGGGCTTGGTTTCCTTCCAGGTCCGCTTCGCTTTGCTCGACGGCGGCCTTATAGGAAGCTTGTTCGATAAGAAACAGCTTCTGTTCCTTCTTGACGTAACCACCTTCCGTAAAGTTGCGTTGTTCCAAAAAACCCTCGACGCGCGCTGTAAGCTGAACCGTATTGACGGCTTGGACACGGCCAACATAGATCTGACGCCGCGACACGTCGCGGGTCCTGACCGTGGCAACGACGACGCTGGGGCGCGATTTGGTTGCCGTTGTCGACTTGATCGACTTGTTTCCCGTCGTCGACTTGGTCGACTTGTTTCCCGTTGTCGACGTAGTGGCCTTTGTTGATATAGCCGACGTTTTCCCTTCCGTAGTCGTTGTCGCCTTCGTAGCCGTCTCCTCAGCCATCACCTGGCCGTAGAGCCCCAGAAGGCAGGCCGCCGCTAGGGCGCCGCGGATTATCACCATGCGCATACCGTTGTTGAGCATTCGAGCCTGCATCGGATTCCTAGACTAGTCGGTCCTATCTAGTCGGCAAGCGTGAAGCGATCTATAGGAAGAGATCTATGCAAATTTGTGTGACAGAGAAAACGATTTCCGTACCCCCGGAATGGGCACCGCAGAAGGCCATCTGGACAGCATGGCCGGCCGACCCTGCCGAATGGAACGGTGACTTGGAAGCGCCGCGCCGCGACGTGGCAGCGATGGTGCACGCCTTGAGCGAGGGCACAAAGGTTTGGCTGCTTGTCAACGGAGCCGAGGCCGAGGTATCCGCCCAGGCGGCCGTTGGCGGCACCGCCCAAGTCGTATCGGCGAAGTACGGCGACATCTGGTTGCGCGATACGGGACCCATTTTTGCCAAAACACCTGAAGGTCCTGTCGCCCTTCGCTTCAAAACAAACAGTTGGGGAGGAAAATACGACCTGCCCGATGATGCCACCGTGGGTGACGACATCGCACGCCATACAGGCAAGCCTATTCGTCGCTTCGACTTCGTGCTGGAAGGCGGCGCCATAGAGCATGACGGTCAAGGCACATTCCTGACGACTCGTCAGACCCTCTTGAATCCCAATCGCAACGGCTGGTCGCAAGAGGACGCCGAAGTCGCGCTCAGGCACGCATTCGGCGCGGTAAAAATCGTTTGGATTGACGATGGCCTAATGAACGACCACACCGATGGCCATATCGACAATATAGCCCGCTTCGTGGGGCCGAGCCGCGTCGTATGCCAATCTCCTGCCGATGCCGACGACCCGAACGCGGAAACTCTGGACCAGATCGCGCGCACGCTGGAAAGAACGAAGGATGCAGCCGGCCGCGAACTTGAGGTCGTCCGCATCCCCGGCGTCGGGTTGTATCGCAACGCCTTGGGCGAAATTTCTCCGGCATCCCACATGAATTTCATCATTGGAAACGGCGTGGTGGTCGTGCCCGTATACGCCACCCCAACGCAGGACTCCGCTATCGAGACCCTGCAGGCGGTGTTTCCAGACCGCAAGGTCATCGGCGTGTCATCGCGCGGCCTACTGGGCTGCGGCGCGGCAGGCGGCGGATCCTTCCACTGCATCACCCAGCAGGAACCACTTTGATGACCAAACGCACGATCACCGTCGCGGCCATTCAGACGTCGTTCGGCCCAGACATGACGGCCAACATTGCCAAGACTGAAGCCTCCATCCGCGAGGCAGCGAAGCTCGGCGCCCAGGTCATCCTCCCTCCGGAGCTGTTTCAGGGCATCTATTTCTGTTCACGGCAAAGCCCAAAGTGGTTTGAAACCGCCTACCCGGTAACGGAACACCCTTGCGTGCTTGCGCTCAAGAAACTGGCCAAGGACCTGAATGTCGTTATTCCAATCTCTTTCTTCGAGAAGGATGGGCCGCGCTATTACAACAGCGTGGCGGTGGCCGATGCCGGCGGCGAAATCCTCGGGCTTTACCGCAAAAGCCATATCCCCGACGGTCCGGGCTATCAGGAAAAGTATTATTTCCGCCCTGGCGACACTGGCTTCAAGGCGTGGAAGACAAAACATGGCACCATTGGTGTCGGCATCTGTTGGGACCAGTGGTATCCCGAATGCGCCCGCGCCCTGGTGCTGGACGGGGCTGAAGTGCTGCTCTACCCAACGACTATAGGTTCGGAGCCCTACGATTCTGCCCTCGATACCCACAAGCTATGGCAGCGCGCGATGCAGGGCCACGCGGTGTCAAACGCCGTGCCCATCGTGGCTGCAAACCGCATCGGCATCGAAGATAACGACGGCACCACGCAGAAGTTCTATGGCCATTCCTTCATCGCCGATCATCGCGGTGAGCTGGTTGAGTGCTTCGGGGAGAAGGACGAAGGCGTGCTGGTGCACAGCTTCGACCTGTCGGAGATTGAGATCTACCGCGCCGACTGGGGCTTCATCCGCGACCGAAGACCGGACCTCTACGCGAAAAGCATTCTTTGATGGCAATGACCTGAAGACCAGCAGGCCTCTCGTGTCCGCTTTGGGTCAAGTGAAGGCGAAAATTCGTTACTGGACCAATAGCGATTTGAGCGACGGTAAGGATTCCAACGCTGCCTCGCGGCCAAGTTCGATCAATGCGCCCGCCTGATTGAATGCGTGGGGCTGAATGTGACCAATCCGTGGGGTGATCAGAAGATCGGCAGGGTGTTTGGCCAGTCGCGCCCGAGTCAGCTCGTTTAAGACCATGGCGAATGCCGCCATCACAACTTCAAAGGTACCAGCCTCAAAGGCCTTGCCGGGCACCACTCCTGTTGCACGAGCGATGCCCTCGTAATCGCCCGCTACGTTTACTGCGATGACTCTCTCCGCCCCCATTTGACGACAGGCCGATACGGGGACGGGATTCTTGACGCCCCCATCTATGAGAACAGCGTCGTCTCGTACGACCGGCTCGAAGATGCCAGGTAGCGAAATTGTGGCTCTCAGCGCCTCCACCAAAGGTCCTGAACGAATAAGGATCTCCTTGTCGTTCGCGAGATCAGCGGCCACGACGCCGAACGGCTTGGCGATATCGTCGAACGTGAGGTCGCCTAAGTGCGTGCTCAATAGCTCGGTGACACGATCGCCCCCTAGGAGCCCAGACGTCCACAGCTTGACGTCGGCGGTCTTGAGGATGTCGAACCATGTGATTGAGCGGGCGATATCCTCCAGCTTCTGCATGTTCCCAGAAACATAGCAGGCCCCCACGAGGCCGCCGATTGACGTGCCCGCCACAACATCCGCCTCGATACCGTTCTCCTGAAGGATTTCGATGACGCCAATATGGGCCCAGCCCAACGCGCCACCGCCGCCGAGAGCCAAACCTAACTTAGAGCCGCGACTATCGCTCATTCCTTGTCATTTCTTGATGGGCCAGAAATGTCCAACCTCAACGCCGTCTCTGCTTCAAGCCATACAGCCTGCTCAACTTACTCCCGTTCCTGATCCGTCTGTTCAAGTTCGATTTCTTGAGCTTGCAGTTGGGAGGCTTGCCCTTGAAGCCCTTCGGGCACTTACCAGAAGACTTCTTCGTGCAATTCGGCGGCTTGCCAACGTAGCCCTTGCGGCACTTCCCAGAGGACTTCTTCTTGCAATTCGGCGGCTTGCCGACGTAGCCCTTGCGGCATGACGCGTTAGGGTTGACGCAGCGGTTGTCCTTCCACTTCCAGCCCTTCTTTAGGCACGCCCCTTTGGGACCTGAGGGGTTGACGCAGCGGTTACGTTTCCACGTCCAGCCCTTCTTCAGGCACTCCTGTTTCGGGCTTGATGGCTTGACGCAGCGGTTGCCGGTCCACTTCCAGCCCTTCTTGAGACACTTCTGTTTCGGGCTTGATGGCTTGACGCAGCGGTTGCCAGTCCACTTCCAGCGCTTCTTCAGGCACTCTTTTTTGGGGTCCGGCAGAGACGGGTCATAGCCACACTTGCCGGTCTTGCGATTGTAAGGCAGCCCTTTGAGCTTGCACTGGCACTTGACGTCGTGCGGATTGCAAGATGGCGGTGGCTCGAAGCCGCACTTGCCGGTCCGGGGGTTATAGGGCAGGCCCTTGAGCTCGCACCGGCACTTCACGTCACCCCGCTTGCAAGGCCGATCTGGTTCAATCTCCCGACACTTCGGCCACCTGCCCTTGTAGCCAGGTCCGCACTTGCAGAACGGCAGCTTGCCGATCGCAGGCGGCGGACAGGCGATAGGCAGAGGAAGCGTACCGCCGTTCTTCGCACACCAGATGGTCCGCTTGCCTCCGCGGTGGCGTCTTACCTTGTAGCCCTTACGGACGTAGGACTTGGTCTGCTTGGGACCAATCTGGAACCAGCCATTCCAGCAATCGATTGGTGGAGGCCGCACCGGCGTGACGTCCTCGTTGTCGTCACCGGGCCCCTCGGGCACATAGTCATCGACGAAGTCGCCGGGCGTGAAGATAGGGTTGGGATCGATCAGCGGTGGCGCAACCACGAACGGGAAAGCGGTTTCAAACGGTTTTCCTTGTCTACCGGGAAGGTTTGCCCAATTGACAGGATTGCCCAGGTCGCCGTCAGGCGTAATCCATATGACCTTGCCTGGCTCGTCGTGCAGGCGGCATTCGTCCCTCTCATTGCAAACTTCGATGGCCCCTTCGATGAGCAGCAGCCAGGCCAAGCCACTGTCGTGGACGTTGACATCGAAGATGGTGCCGCGCACCGTGATCGACGCTGTCGGTGTGCGAATGACGTAAGCCGGCTTGGCGGCAATGCCAGTGATGAACCGAAAGGTTCCCTTGACGAGATTGAGGACGATGGCGCCGCCGGATATTTCAGGATTGTAGACAAATTCATCGAGCAGGAGCTGCGAGCCGGGCCCTAGCGCCAATTTCGTATCGTCGCGCAGCCTGATCTCGCCCGTGCCATCCGTGCTGACCTCGATCAACTCGTCTTGGCGGACGTTGTCGCCTGTCGCGAGGCGGCGCTCGTCAGCCTCGTATTCCGCCGTGACAATGTTGATGATCCTGACGGCCGAGCCAATCTCATCGCCAGGCGCCGCAAACGCCTGCGTGCCGCTCCAGAGGAGCGCGATGCTCAACAGTGCTGGTATTCGTATGCGCACGTCGGGTGAACCGTCTACATGGACCTATATTTATCATACCCTGGCTCTAGACCGAGAGGTGTTCCCTAGGTAACAGCCCGCGGCCTCCCCCTGAAGCGTGGTCCTCCCCAATGCATTACGGCTTATGGAGGACAGATCGATACCGAGAAGGCGACACAATCGGGAAGAGATCGTAGCGAGATTCAGGCGAGGGAGTTTCGCGTCACCGCTTCGCCAATTGCAATCTTGCCATCGGTGGAACGAAAGGACTGCACTCGCTACCGCGTGTCCCCTCGTTCTCATTTCCCGCGCGGCCGGTGCGCCGCCGCCGTCACGTCTGTTATCAGGTTGGAAGGCGGCGGACCGAAATCCGCGTCACTGCATCTGCTCTGCTGACGGAAGCGGACCTGCACTCACATATGAAATCCGCTCCCCGAGTACGCCTTACTCGGGAAGCGGAATGGCGTTCGCGTGCACCAATTAAGGGTGCACGTTTTTTCCTATTTAGGATCTAAGCAGCCGGCACCCATTTGCCTAAGACATACCCGAATGCAACCGCATCCTGATGCCTCTTTGCTGCTTCTTCGAGCTGCTTCTTGGCCTTGATGGCAAAGGGCTTGCTCGACGAATGAGTCATTTCAAATCCATTCAGCAGAATGACCTTCTTTTTATCAAGGTCCACTGTTGGGCATGACATGGTTTCCTCCCCGGCCCCCGTCTACCCGCGTTAACCTTAACCCGGTCCGGTCCGCGGATGTATGAAATTGAAAGAGGATAACGATCAACTCTCGATGCAATTCTGAAACATTACGCGACCCACAAAGGGCGCTGAACAGCGGACAATCACCTGATCCAACTTGCGTAACCGACGATCATTGCAAACGAAATCAAAAGTCATGAGCGCGCTCCAGACAAGCACCGCCGCCCTATCTCACTGTCCCAGGCGACCTGCTCGGCACGAGCGTGAGGTTACGTTCGTGCCACGTTTGATGGTGAGCGACGCAGGGCGCCAAAAACCATCTTGAGCAAAGCCGGCGCTAAGCGAGGCGAGGCCGAAGATCACATGCGCCGAGGTATTCGCCGGCATCAGCTACACGCCGATAGCCTTCGTTCGCTGGCTCGTGTCAGATACGCAAATTCATCCGAGTGGTTCCACGTCCTGTCAGTTGATGCTATCCGCGCTATCGAGCACCAAATCCCCTACTTATGTCAGACAGCCCCGGCGCAAAGCACTATGAGCATCACGATCTATCACAATCCGTCTTGCGGAACC
>JAUWCP010000179.1 GCA_030609245.1 Hyphomicrobium sp. | reverse complement strand
AACAGCTCATCCCAGAAGATGTGGCCGCGATAGGCCTCGCCGTGTAGCCCGCGGGCGGGCACACCAACGTCAAGGTCAATCGTATTCGGAGAGACTGTCTGCAAGACGTGAAAGATGTGCAGTCGCAAGATCATCTGCGTGCGCGCATTGTTTTCCAGCGTGATGTCGCAGCGGTCCCACAGTGTCCGCCAGGCGAGTACGTGAGTATCGAGAAGTTGGCTGAAGCGTCCCGCATCAACTACGGCCTTGGCCGCGGCTTGGCACGGCTCCGAAATCGCGCGGTCCCTTGAGGTGTATAGCGCGACCACCTTCTCGACCGTGATGGTCTCTCCCTCGGCGACGGCGAAGGCAAGTTCCTGTCCAACGAAACCCTTCTCCACCTGCGTGCGCCGCTCAGCCGCTACTTCCTCGTCATCCCGATAGACCCTCGTACGCGCCGCCTCGACGACGCGTAGGCGCGACTGGCTCGTTTCAACGCCGAGTGCGATACCATCCTCGTCCAACTGATCGGTCTTGAGCGGCGCGAGGTGACTGCCGTTGAGCTGGCGGTAACGCTCAACGCCAGCATTGATCACGCGGCCATCGATCGCGGACCGGATTTCGACCCGGCCCGACCAATTCTCCGGTCGCAGCGTGACCTCCATGGCCGCGAGGTGCGGCAGGCCCATATGTACGATCCGCCGGCTCCCGAGCGACGTCTCCCGACCTTCGGAGTCACGGACCCGCATCCGGCGCTCGAGCACGCCCCTGCGGAGATCGAGTTCCTGGCGATAGTTGAGGATTTCGAGGCGCCGCAGATTAAACCAGTCGCCGCCTTCGGGCCGCATAGCGAGCGGCAGCCAGTTCGGCAGGTTGACGAGGTCTTCGTTTTCGATCACTTGGCCGGCAATGTCGGTCGCAAGCCGGTTATACCCGCCAGCGAGGTAGGTGCCCGGGTAGTGGACTGCGTCCGCCTCGGCTTCCTCCGCGGCCCCGCGCGTCGCGAAGTAGCCGTTGCCGAGCGTGCAAAGCGCCTCGCGCAGCCCCTCCTGCGAGGGTTCGAAGCCTTCATAGACGAGCTTCCAGCCGGTATCAGGCACGGCGACGGCCCTCCAGCGTTGTCGCGAGATTTCCAAGGAAGCGCCTGACGTCGGCGGGTCTGTCGAGCACGTATCGTGCGGCGGTCTCACGCGCGGGGCACCCCACCAGGATGCCGATGCCGCGGCCCTGCAGAACTGCGAACGCGTCCTCGTCCGTCGTGTCGTCGCCGAGGTAAAAGGGCAGCACCTCATGCCTATCCAGTCCGAGGGTGCGAAGTAGCCACAGCATGGCCTTGCCCTTGTCCCAGTCCAGCCGCGGGCGCAGCTCGAACACCTTCTTACCGAACGTCTTGCGTAAGTCGGGCGCGTCCTTGAGAACATCATCCACGGCCGCCTCGACGGCCGGCACATCCTTCGCTGCCACCTGTCGGTAGTGGACTGCGACGGCGAAGCGTTTGGACTCGACGAGGGCGCCCCTGATGGACGTGAGGGCTTCGGAGAGGCGTGCAGCGGCGCGCTGCACCGTGGTTGTGAAGGCCGTACCCTCTTCGTGCTGAATGCGCAGCCCCTCCGGTCCTGCGATATCAAAGCCGTGGCTGCCGGCATAGACGAGCTCGTCGAGCCCGACGAGGCGTTGCACGTCTGTGCGGTCGCGTCCGCTGATGATTGCCACATTGCAGATTTTTCCGAGGTTTCTGACAGCGTTCCGCATCTCCTCGGAAAGGACGGCTAGGTCAGGCCGCTCGGCGATCGGCGTCAGCGTCCCGTCGTAGTCTAGGAATACCGCAGCACGCCTTCCGCCCAGCTCTCGCTCGATTTCTGCATAACGATCGAGAGCACTCGGGACGAATTGCACAGCGCGACAGACAACCTCAGGCCTGACACGGATGTGGAGGTCGGTAAGATCGGGGACCACAATGTCAGCACCATTTCTTTTCAGCTCGCTCGCCTGCTCCGCACGATCGACGCCGACCACGAGGCCGAATGCGCCGGCGCGTCCGGCCTGCACGCCACTAAGCGCGTCTTCAAAAACGATGGCGCGGTCTGGTTGCACGCCGAGATCTTCCGCCGCCTTGAGGAACAGGTCCGGCTCTGGTTTACCCCTCAGGCTGAGGCGGGCGATGTCGTAACCGTCGATCAAGACGTCGAACAGCTCCATGAGGCCGACGGTCTCGATCACCGCGCGCGCGTTGCGGCTCGACGAGACCAGCGCCGTTCGAATGTGCCGGTTGCGCAGCCTCCGGATGAGCGCGACGGTGCTATCGAAGACCTCAACCCCCTCCTTTTGCAGGATCTCGTGGAAGAACTGGTCCTTTCGGTTGCCGAGCCCGCAGACGGTCTCGTGCTCAGGAGAGTCGGAGGGATCGCCTCGCGGGAGAGCAATGCCGCGGGCCTCAAGAAAGCTTGTGACGCCATCGTATCTTGGCTTGCCGTCGACATACGGCCGGTAGTCACGTTCGATATCAAACGGCCGGAAGGGCTCTCCCGTCTTTGCGGCGCGCTGGTGCAGGTACTCATCAAAGAGGCGCTTCCAGGCTGCGGCGTGCACGCGGGCTGTTCGTGTCACAACTCCGTCGAGGTCGAAGATTGCCGCGTCAAAGTCCTGCACCCGCACGCCCGCGTCATTGCATGTCGCGCACTCTTGGTCGGTCGCACGAACCGATGCTTCACCCGACAGTGATTTTTCGCTCGTCGACGAGCCCTTATATGAACCTTGGCTCGACTGCGTCATCGTCCTGGCTCCCAATTCAGCCCGCCTACGCGTTGCGCCGCGGGCCGTAGGGTGCTTGCTCGGTGCTCACCGTTTGACCCGCAAGCTCATGATGTACGAAATTATGTTGTCGCGTTCCTCAGTAGGGATAATGAGATTTGGCATTGTCGGATGTGGGGTCTGCATCCATACGTTAAGTGCCCGGGCCGTCATGCCCAGCGTATTGGCTATAGACTCGAAGCTTGGCACAACGGGCGATGGCGATATGGCCCCTCCCACTTCGACCCTATGACATCCGGCGCAATTTTCTCTTGCGTAGGCAAGGCCGAGCTGTGGACTGCCGAACTCTACTGCTTCGGCAATCCCTGGCATTAGGGCCAAGGCCATTGCAGTCACCTTGCAAACAATGCGCACAATCGCATCCTACCTTGCTGTCGCAATCGACGCATTGCCGCCGAGGCACGTGAGCACAGGTTAGCTCCGAGTCTGCCGCTAATGGAATGATCTACGTCAGCGGCAGACACAGGGTCAAAAGCGAACTTCCTATACACTAGGCCACATGTCCGCTTTTGGGGGCAAAGCGGACATCGCCAATCCGACCTCAAGTGTCCGCTCGGCGGGCCGAAAAATGTCATCAGTGCTAAGCTCCAACAGCCGCGCGATCACCTTGGCCCGCGCCAGCGCTTTGCCATCGGCTTCCTCATGCACATCGGCGGCCAGCACTTCTTCCGGCGTTTCCGTGATCTAGCCTTGGGGGCCGATGGTAAGTTTCAGCACTCGCGCTGAGCATCACCGGGCGCAAAGCGTTAGCCATTCCAGGGGGTGAGGAAAATTGACCGAAGGAGCCGAAATTGTCACTCGGGAGGAATGACGGCGCCTAGAAAATGACCAAGAAACAAACTTACGTCCACATAGCCCCAATCTACGACCTGCTGGATCTCCCCTTCGAGTCCGGGCGCTATCGGCCTATCCGGCGTATACTATTTGAAGGTGTGCATGGAACGATTCTCGACGCGGGCGTGGGAACGGGACGAAATATGCCCTTCTATCCACCGAACGGCGAGGTGGTCGGAATCGATCTGAGTCCGCACATGCTGGCTCAGGCCCGGAAGCGCAAGGCAAGCCTAGGTATCACAACCGAGCTGCGCCAGATGGACGTGAGGGCCACCGACTTTCCCGCTGGGCATTTCGACTATGTAGTTGCCACCTTCCTTTTCTGCGTTCTTGACGATGAAGACCAGCTACCAGGGCTCTGCGAACTGCGCAGGGTCTGCAAGCCGGACGGCGAGATTCGGCTTCTCGAATACACCTACTCGCGCGACCCGACGAGACGTTTTGTGATGCGTTTGTGGGCGCCATGGGTGCGCCTGATGTACGGCGCCACCTTCGACCGCCACACCGAGCGTTACGTGCAAGCTGCTGGCCTTAGGCTGGTTGAGGAACGCTTTTTGTTTAAGGACATTATCAAGCTGCTCGTTCTACGGCCCCAATAGGGCGGGAACCATGCTTGGCAACCTGGGCAGTCCAATAATGCTCAATCGTTGCGCGCTAGCCGACCTACTGGCGCGATAGCTTGGCAATGGCAGGTAGCGTTGGGCTCCGTTCCTGGCACTTAGCGGACACACCGCGCTAACGACGCTATGTCCACTTTCGGGGGTAAAGCGGACATCTCTCACGCAGGTCCATATGTCTGCTTTTGATGCTGTGGACGGCGCCCACTCTCGGCATCTAGGTGCCATAGGGTGGTTGCGTTGAAGCGAACCAATGAGGGGAGCCGTCCATGATCGAAGTTACCAAAATCTTTTTGGCGGAGGAGTGCTTGCGTAGCGTCTAATAGCAAGGACGCGTTTGCGCTCGTACTCCGCTAACTCCCTGCGCTGCTACGCTTGGCACGAACCTTGCTAGCAAAACTGGCGCGGCGTTATGTCGAGAAAGCTGCTCCAACAATGACGGAATTTTCTGGTGACGCGGCGGATGCGAAAGCCGCGGCATTAAAGAGACGATTTCAGAATGTGACTCGGCGCATCGAACGGCGAGTGAGGCTGCGGCGGTTGATTCGCTTGGCCAAGAGGGCATTGCCGTTTTTCATTGTTGCCGTCGCTGCCACCTATGCGGCTATGAATTCGCCGTGGCCCATCATGGCAACTGTGAAACACTTGGCGTCGTTTCCCAATTGCGGGGCTGTCCGCGCCATGGGGCTGGCTCCTGCATATCGAGGAAATCCAGGGTACTGGCTTCGCCACGATGCGGATAACGATGGCATTGCGTGCGAACCGCCGCCGTGGATACGGTTGCATTCACGATGATACCAGAGCCTCATTCCTTCCATGCCCATGCCGCGACTGCGTTCA
>JAUWCP010000006.1 GCA_030609245.1 Hyphomicrobium sp. | reverse complement strand
TCCCCCAGGAAACGACACTGCGGCGTTGCTCTCCGCCTTCGCCACCTATGCTGCCGGCTTTCTCGTGCGCCCCTTTGGTGCAATCATTTTCGGCCGCATTGGCGATCTCGCTGGCCGGAAATACACGTTCCTCATCACTATTCTTATTATGGGCTCCGCGACGTTCGCCGTCGGGCTCTTGCCGACGTTCGCCTCAATCGGTTGGCTGGCGCCCGTCTTGCTTGTATCGCTGCGCCTCCTTCAGGGGCTTGCGCTCGGTGGCGAATATGGCGGCGCTGCAACCTACGTAGCCGAGCACGCCAAACCGCATCAGCGTGGTTTCGCAACGAGTTGGATCCAGACGACAGCGACGCTTGGGTTCTTCCTGGCACTTCTCGTCATCGGCGCGTGCCGATTCTTTCTTTTCGAGCCAGGCGATTTCGCTGAATGGGGCTGGCGCTTGCCTTTTCTCGTCTCACTGGTCCTGCTGGTCTTCTCCGTTTACATCCGCATGAAGCTCAACGAGAGCCCGATCTTCACCCAGATGCAGAACGAGGGCAAAGGCTCCAAAGCCCCCATCACCGAGAGCTTTTTTCGTTACCCGAACAACAAGTATGTCCTCTTGGCGCTGCTCGGCGCGACGGCGGGTCAGGGGGTCGTCTGGTACACGGGCCAATTCTATGCGTTGTTTTTCTTGACGATCACACTGAAGGTTGAGCTGCTAACCGCCTACCTTCTGGTTGGAACATCACTGCTTATCGGCGCACCGCTGTTTGTTTTCTTCGGCTGGCTGAGCGACAAGATCGGTCGCCTGAAGATCATCCTGGCGGGATGCTTGTTGGCGGCATTGACATACTTCCCACTGTTCGGTGCCCTGGCGCACTACGTCAATCCTGACCTGGAAGCCTTCCAGAACAACAACCCGATCGTGCTCACCGCCGACACTGCGAATTGCCAACTGCACATTTTTGTCGGGCCGTGGTCAGAGTTCTCCGATTGCGACCGTGCCAAAGACTTCCTCACCAAGTCGGGTCTGTCGTTCAAGACCGCCGACGCGCCGCCAGGAACAGAGGCCGTCAGCGTCCAGATCGGTGCGACGACACTCGATGAGTGGAATGCTGAAACTTGGCGGGAGGCGATGCTGGCGGCCGGCTATCCTGTCAAAGCCGACCCGGCCAAGATCAATTGGCCGATGACGTTGGCAATTCTGACGCTCTTCCTCGTCTACGTCACGATGGTCTACGGGCCGATTGCAGCGTTCCTTGTCGAGCTGTTCCCGACCAAGATCCGCTACACGTCCATGTCGCTGCCCTATCACATCGGCAACGGCTGGTTCGGTGGCATGTTGCCTTTGGTGGCGACGGCGATGGCGGCAGCAACTGGCAACATCTACAACGGTCTCTGGTATCCGATCGTCGTGGCGCTGATGTCGGTTGTCGTGGGGACAATTTTTCTGCGGGATGCAAAGCGCCGCGACATCACGGCGTGACGACCGCACTCATTTTGATTCCGCGAGTTGGCCGGCCTCCCAGCCGATGATCGCGCGCTTGCGCGTCACCCCCCAATGGTAGCCGCCTAGGCCGCCATCGGCGCGCATCACGCGATGGCAAGGCACCACGAATGAGATCGGATTGCGCCCGACGGCGGTGCCGACTGCACGTGAGGCCGTTGGGCAACCGATGTGGCGCGCAATATCGCCATAGCTGACGGCATGGCCTACCGGAATTTTGAGCAGCGTTTCCCACACGCGTACCTCGAAATCCGTCCCGATCATCACCAGCCGCACCGGCTGCTCGCCTTCAACGCCGGCTGCTGATCCGAATAACTGTGTAACGTGGGGGCCCGTGTGCTCTGGTGCCTCAATGTATAGGCACGCGGGCCAGCGGCGCATCATTTCGGCAAGCGCCTCCTCGCGCGTACCGCCTTTTTCACCTTTAACGAATGCGAGACACGCCAGGCCGCGCTTTGTCGCCATGACCAGCGCCTCGCCGAAGGGGGTTGCATGGTAGCCGTAGGCCATTTCCAGTCCGGCGCCGCGGCGCTTGTAATCGCCTGGCGTCATCGCTTCGTGAGAGACGAAAAGGTCGTGCAACCGACCGGCGCCCGAAAGACCACTTTGCAGTGAGGCATCGAGCACGCTGGCCGAGCCCTGAAGCAGCTGTCTGGCGTGATCAATGGCGATCGCGCCCATGAATTCCTTGGGGCTCAGTCCGCACCAGCGTTTGAAAAAGCGCTGGCAATGTGCGGGGCTGAGTCCCAAGTGTCCGGCCAGATCATCAAGGCTCGGCTGCTCACGCCACGATTGGGTGAGAAAGCGGACGCTGCGTTTGATAAGATCGTAATCGCGCAGCTTGTCGCTATCGGGCACTACACTCGCCCGGCGGTTAGCCCGCGCTGCTGGACTTCCGGTGGGTCGTGAGATCGCTTCGGGTCGCATAGCGCGCAGCCTAGGCGAGCGCAGTCGGCCAAGCGACCCGATTCTTGCTTTCTCAAGAGCGAAATTCTCTGGCGCTTAGACGCGGGCAACACGCGCCTGCGAGATCGCGACCGAAAGTGCGTTCGAGAAGTCACGCCGCTCATCGTCGGTGAGAAAGCGCCCGAATGAAAACTCGCGGCCATGTGAGGCCAGTCGCAGATCAGTGCGACCGTGCGGCTCCTGGGAAAGCAGGACGCGCACCCAATACGGGTTGAAATCAAAGCTTTCGCGCTTGCCGGAAGGGTGGACGCGCGTCACCGTCAGCATTTCTCGGCTCAGCTCGACCGTCTCATAGAGACGGCCTGCTCGATAATTGAGTTTGAATGCCAGAAAAACGAGAGCGACGTCGAGCCCGAAAAACCCAAAGACGGGCCAAGCACCCATGGCGAGAAAGACTATGCCCGTCACGAAGCATACGCCGCCGAACAAACTCATGAGAATGAGGAAGCCCGTTGGGCTCAACGACCGGTGCTGGTGTAAGACGGCACGGAAAGCGCCGTCATCTTGCTTTACGCTATCGTTTTCGTTCATGTGGCCAGCCTATCCGTAGACGCAGGGATTATGAAGAGCCTTTGTCGATCCACCACAAGTGCCCGTCGTGCCACCACAAAATCAGCGGCTAGCGCGCGGAAGGGCGGCGGTGCGCGCCGTTCGAAGCTGAAGCTGGAGGCCGTAGCCGAAATTTTCCGCCGCTTCGCTGCGGCGAACCCCGAGCCCAAAGGCGAGCTGGAGTCCGTCAATCCCTACACGCTGCTCGTTGCCGTGGTGCTTTCCGCGCAGGCCACTGACGCAGGCGTCAACAAGGCTACGCGTGCCCTATTCAAGATCGCGAATACGCCGGAAAAAATGGTGAGGCTCGGCGAGGCGAAATTGCGCGAAATGATCAAGACCATCGGCCTTTACCGCAACAAGGCACGCAACGTGATCTTGCTCTCTCAAAAGCTTATCGAAGCGCACGGTGGGAAAGTGCCGCACGATCGCGACGCGCTCGAAGCGCTACCTGGCGTTGGGCGTAAGACAGCGAACGTCGTCCTTAACGTGGCCTTCGGAGAACCGACCATGGCGGTCGACACGCATGTGTTCAGAGTCGCCAATCGTATCGGACTCTCCAACGGTAAGACCCCGCTCGCCGTCGAAGAGGATCTGCTTGGGCTCATTCCGCCTGATGCGGGTGTCCACGCTCACCACTGGCTCATCTTGCACGGGCGCTACGTGTGCAAGGCGAGGCGTCCCGAATGCGAGCGGTGCATCATCTACGACCTCTGCCTATTCAAGGGAAAGACCGCATAAAGAGCGCTAGTCGAGTGCGCCCCCTCGCGAAAGTCTGTTGTTGCGGACGCGGCCGGGAAGGCTGCCGTTAACCTTGAAGCACTCGTTCTCGTCGTCAGGGCCCAGTTCTTCGGCTGCCTCGCTCCAGACCGGCACCCGATTGGTTACGGGTGCTGGTTGCTTTTGCATGAAACCTCAATGAAGCGCTTAAGCCACGCAATACGGTGAAAGCGTATCCTTCTACGTTCGATGAGCTGTGCAACTTGTTGGCTCATGTCGTGCGTGGAGCGTTGCGTTGTCTAATGAATTGAACCGCGGGAATGGAGTTTGCCCGCCGCCGGTGAGCCAAGTTGCTCAAGGCGGGCGGATTAACATTTTGCTCAAGCAGAAGAAGAAGCTTGAGCGCCTGAACACGTGGTTCGAGACCGCTCTCAACAACATGGTTCGCGGCTTGTCGATGTTCGACGCCGATCAGCGCTTGATCGTCTGCAACGAGAGCTATCGGGAAATGTATGCGCTGCCCGAGGAACTGACACGGCCTGGCACTCCGCTTGCCGATATCCTTCGCTACCATGTCAAGAAAGAGACCGGTCGCGACGGTGAGGAGGAGCGCACCAGGCAGGACCAATGGCTCAAGAAGCATGCCGAAAAACTCGCCTCCGGCAATTCCTTCACGCGTACCCAGAACTTGAGCGGCGGCCGTACGCTTCTCGTCACGTATCAACCGCTAGCAGGAGGAGGTTGGGTCGACGTGCAGGAGGACATTACCGAGAAGCGCCGGGCGGAGGAGAAGGTAGAATGGCTTGCCCGTCATGATCCGCTAACGGGTATCGCCAATCGCTTCTACTTCCGAGAATCATTTGAAGATGCTCTGAAAATAATCGACCAGGGCCCAGCCGTTGTCCTGCATTGGATTGATCTCGACAGGTTCAAGGATGTCAACGATACCCTGGGCCATCCGGTCGGTGACGCACTTTTGAAAGCCGTTGCAGAGCGCTTGCGCTCCAGCGTCCGCAAAACGGATTTTTTGGCGCGGCTTGGCGGCGACGAATTCGCCATTATCCAGATGGGCGCTGGGCGGCGTGAACAATGCGAGCAACTGGCCCGGCGGGTTGTGCATGTGCTGTCAAAGCCGTTTCACATCCTCGGGCATTCGGTAAGCCTCAGTGCGAGCATCGGGATCGTGCGGGCGCCAGAGCATGGAACGACAGCCGACGAACTCATGAAGCGTGCCGACATCGCGCTTTACGACGTAAAGTCGTCAGGCTGCAATGGCTTCAACCTTTTTCAATCAGGGACGAAGCGCGACCCCGACCTAAAGCACCAGCTTGATAGAGATCTGCGCTCGGCGGTTCGCAGCGGGCAGCTTAAGTTGCACTATCAGCCGATCATCAATCTCAAAACCCGGCATGTTTCGAGCTGTGAGGCGCTTGTGCGCTGGGAGCATCCTCAACACGGTACGATCATGCCCGATAACTTCCTGCCGCTCGCCGAGCAAAGCGGCCAGATGCTCGAGATCGGCAGCTGGGTGCTGAACGAAGCCTGTCGAGACGCGGCGCGTTGGCCCGACGATCTGAAAGTGACCGTCAACGTCTCGTCCCTGCAGTTCCAGAACGGCGACCTTCTCAATGTCGTCGACAAAGCGCTCGCGGAAGCAAACATCAAACCGAGCCGGCTTGAGTTGGAGATAGCCGAAGCGGCCCTGCTCAGCGACGGAGAGTGTATGCGCGAGGTCTTGCCCAAACTTCGCGAGCGCGGCATCGGCACGTCGCTTGACGACTTTGGGCGGGCCAGCGGATCGCTCAGTTATCTGCGCAATTTTCCCTTCGACAAGATCAAGATCGATCGCTCGTACATTAGGGATCAGCTCAACCGCAAGGACTGCGCAGCAATCGTCAATGCTGTGACGGCGCTCGCGCGGGCGCTTGGCATTGGAACGGTCGCAGAAGGCGTGGAAACATTGGGCGAGCTCAAATGCGTGGCAATTGCAGGTTGTGACGAGGTGCAGGGCTATTACTTCAGCGGTGCTGTTCCGAAAGGCGAGCTCATGGCGGTGCTGTCTGAGTGCGAACAGAAACTTTGGGCCGCTGCCTAGAGCCTGATCGTTTCACTTGGAAACGCTTGGTGCGTCCAAGTGAAACGTGAATCAGTCTCTACACTTTTGATTTAGGGCAAGATTCACGTTCTTGCCGGGAACCTTCTGGGCGAAGGCCAAGTGATTTCGTCAAGAACGATCTTGTTCTAAGGCGCGCGCCTTAGCCACACCCGATTGCCTTGACGGGAATGTCGGCTATCCTGCATCGCCAAACCTGTGGCAGTGCGGCGCGTTGCCTGCCGGCAAATGAATCCAAAAGGAGACCGTAATGTCGACCGCCGCGCTCACGGCTGAGCAGAACATACTTGCATCGGGTTCTGACGCCCTTCTTCAGCGCGCCGGCGATGCCGTCGCAGCGGCGGATCGCGTCCTTCAATCTGCCAAGGCCGGTGTGCGGGCCAAGGTTCAGGAAGCTGGCAGCGTCGATGCCGCTCAGCACGCCGCTCACGGCCTTGCCTGGCTGGCCACAACGGTCGAAGGCCTGCGCCAGATGCACGTCTGGGCGGGAAGGCTTTCAGAGGAAGGGCGCTTTGGCGAGTTCGAGCAACTCATCCTCGCGGTCGCCTTCGCAGAATACCTGGCGCAGATCGGTGGCGGCATTCCCATGAGCCAGGGGGAGATCATCCGCTCCGACGCGCTGGGCGTCTCCAAGGCCGACATCCGCAAGTTCGAGGACGACGTTGCCGACCTCGTTGCCGCAGGCTCGAGCCAGGTATCGAAATCAAAGCTGGCCGAGCTGATCGCGGCCCAGCCGAAGGCCACGACGTTCGGCGACTCCGGTCTCGATGAGTTGCACCGCGAGATGCACGAGCAGATGCGTCGCTTCTCCGAGGCCGAGGTCGTCCCGCACGCACACGAATGGCACCTCGCCAACGTCTATATCCCGATGGAAATCATCACCAAGCTCGCCGAGCTCGGCGTGTTCGGGCTGTCAATGCCAGAGGAGTATGGTGGCCTCGGCCTTGGAAAGGAGGCCATGTGCGTCGTCTCCGAGGAGCTGTCGCGCGGCTACATCGGAGTGGGCTCGCTTGGTACGCGTTCGGAAATCGCCGGAGAGCTGATCCTCAACAACGGCACCGAGGAGCAGAAACAGGCCTATCTTCCCAAGATCGCGAGCGGAGAAATCTTGCCCACTGCCGTTTTCACCGAGCCCAATACGGGCTCTGACCTCGCATCCTTGAAGACGCGAGCCGTCAAGGAAGGCGACACCTACGTTGTTACCGGCCAGAAGACGTGGATCACGCATCCCGTTCGTGCCGACCTTATGACCTTACTCGTGCGCACCAACCCTGACGAGAAGAGCTACAGGGGCCTATCCATGCTGCTGGCGGAGAAGCCGCGCGGCACCGACGAAGAGCCGTTTCCCGCCGAGGGCATGTCGGGTGGTGAGATCGAGGTGCTGGGTTACCGCGGCATGAAGGAATACGACATCTCCTTCGACAACTTTAAGGTGCCGGCCTCGCAACTCTTGGGCGGCGCTGAGGGCCAGGGCTTCAAGCAGCTCATGAACACGTTTGAGGGCGCGCGCATTCAAACAGCGGCGCGGGCGGTGGGCTTGGCCCAGGCGGCGATGGACTTAGGCTTAAAGTACGCGCTGGATCGCAACCAGTTTGGCAAACCGATCTACGCCTTCCCGCGCGTGTCCAACAAGGTGGTCATGATGGCGGTCGAGACCATGATCGCGCGTCAGCTCACGTACTTCGCCGCGCGCGAAAAAGACGAAGGCCGCCGTTGCGATCTCGAAGCTGGCATGGCTAAGCTCTTGGGCGCGCGTGTGGCCTGGGCAAACGCCGACAATGCGCTGCAGATCCACGGCGGCAACGGCTTCGCGCTTGAATACCCAATAAGCCGCGTTCTCTGCGACTCACGCATCCTCAATATTTTCGAGGGCGCGGCCGAGATCCAAGCGCAAGTCATTGCGCGACGTTTGCTTGAGGGCGCGAACTAGCAACGAGAAGAGAGGCGATGCAAGAGCAGCACAATCCGCGCGTCGTTTCCCTCATCGCCAGCGCGACGGAGATTGTGCACGCACTCGGTGCCGGTGAGACGCAGGTGGCGCGCTCACACGAATGCGATTGGCCGCCCGCTGTTCTCGATATACCCGCGGTGACGCGCCCCAAATTCAAGGTCGATGGCTCCAGTCGCACCATTGATCGGGCTGTGCGCTCGCTCGTTGAGCAAGGTCTCTCCGTATATGCGGTCGACGCCAATTCTCTGAAAGCTCTCGCGCCGGACGTGATCCTGACCCAAGACCAGTGCGACGTGTGTGCAGTTTCACTCGCGGACGTGGAACGCGCGGTGCGCTCCTGGATAGATAACGCGGCTAAGATCGTCTCGTTGCGCCCCCACACCATGGCGGACGTCTATGGGGACGTCGTTCGCGTTGCGGAAGCGCTTGGCCTTGCCGAGGACGGCAAACGCCTCGTTGCGAGCATGCAAGAGCGCATCGCGGCTATTTCGGCGGCGGTTGTCGGCCGGGACAAACCGCGCCTCGCCTTTATCGAATGGGTCGACCCGGCCATGTCGGGCGGCCATTGGATGCCGGAGCTGATTGCGGCAGCCGGCGGCATCAACCTGTTTGGCGAAACTGGCGCATCATCGCCGTGGATTACCTGGAAGGATGTCGTCGCCGCCGACCCCGACATGATCCTCGTTGCACCGTGCGGTTACGATATTCCTGTGACGCTGCGCGAAATGCGCGTGTTAGCCCATAATTCCCTTTGGCAGAATTTGCGCGCTGTGCGCGAGGGCCGCGTGTTCGTCGCAGACGGCAACGCCTACTTCAATCGCCCTGGGCCCCGCCTCGTTGAAAGCGCGGAGATCTTAGCCGAGGTGCTGCACCCCGACGTTTGCGACTTCGGCCGCCGCGGGAAGGCCTTCGTACCCTTTGCCGGCGATGCTGCACCCGTGCGCGAAGCGACGCGGTCATGACTCGCAGGTCGATTCTGATCACCGGCTGCTCTTCGGGCATCGGTCTTGCTTCTGCGCGGGCGCTCAAGGCACGCGGGTGGCGTGTGCTCGCCACTGCGCGAAAAGCCGAAGACCTTACGCGCCTTAATGAGGAGGAAGGCGTCGAGGCGCTGCAACTCGACCTTGCCGACCCCGCTTCCGTCTCTGCGTGTGCTGAAGAAGCGCTGCGTCGCACCGACGACAAGCTCTTTGCGCTATTCAATAACTCGGCCTTCGCACAGGTCGGCGCGGTGGAGGATTTGAGCGCGGACCTGTTTCGCCGCCAGCTTGAAGTCAATGTCGTCGCCACCCACGAGCTAACGCGGCGCATACTGCCCTCCATGCGGCGTAACGGCGAAGGCCGCATCGTGCAATGCTCGTCCGTGCTTGGATTTGTGGCAGGTCCGTTTCGCGGGGCTTACTGCGCTTCCAAATTCGCGCTCGAAGCGCTATCGGACTCGATGCGGCTGGAGCTGCGCGACACAGGCATCCGTATTTCGATCATTCAGCCAGGGCCGATCTATAGCCGGTTCATCGCGACGGCGCTGGCCAATTTCAAGCGGACTATCGACATTGAAAACTCGCCCCATCGCGCTCTTTATCTTGAGCGCCTAAAACTGATGGAGGCTGGCGGCCAGATGCACTTTAAGCTGCAGCCAGAAGCAGTTGCCGCCAAGCTCGTGCATGCGGTCGAAAGCTCCCGCCCCAAGGCGCGCTACCGTGTGACGACTCCCACTCACTTGTCAGCCGTCATGAAGCGCGTCTTGCCGACGCGGCTGCTCGATCGCTTTCTTTTGAAGATGTGAGCCGCGCTCGACGGCCCGTCCTATCAAAGACTTTGATTCATGCGGCGCAGGCGCTCGGCGAGCCGTCGCAATAGCTGCAGTGCAATCTTAGGATCTTTTTCCACCATATAGAGGAACGCGCGTTCGTCGATGACGGCCACCTCGGTCGGCTCAAGCGCAACTGCTGTCGCGCTGCGCGGTGCCCCGTCGAGGAGGGCCAGCTCGCCGAAAATTCCATTCGGGCCGATGTTTTCCAAAATGGTCCCGCTTGCCACGATGTTCACTCTACCCGAGCGGACCACATACATGTGGGCGCCATCGTCATCTTGGATAAAGATTTTTTCGCCAGCCTGAAACGTTTGCAGCGGAAACCCGCCTTGGGCCAAGTGCTCGAAATCGAAGTTAGTCTCTGTCATGTCATCTGCCACGCCACTGGGGAATGCGAATAGCAAAGACTAGGCCTGACCAATCATTGCGACAACCGCACCCAACCGGCTTTCTTAATCACCAACCATGCCACGTTGGGGGAGACCCTGCTGCGTTGCACTGCTGATACGCCCAAGCCCCGAGGCGTTTGAATTGAGCGCAAACAGCGCGACAAGCGCGCTTTTTTATATCGGCATATACAAGGTTTGGGGGGCCTAGGCGCTTCAAGTGAGGCGTTTCTCAACCCCGGTGATAGGGGTGCCCGGCGAGGATTGTTGCCGCGCGATAAAGCTGCTCAGCGAGCACGACGCGGGCGAGCCCGTGCGGCAGCGTCATCGTGCTGAGCGAAAGTTTAAGCGTGGCGGGCTTGAGCGCCGCTTCGCCATGGCCGTCCGGGCCACCGATCAATAAAGCTAACGTCTTCGCCCCGCCGTCGCGCCGCTCCGCTATCCATTGCGCAAATGCCTCGCTCGATAGCGAGTGCCCACGCTCTTCGAGCGCGACGGCCACATCCGCGGAGCGCGTCGCCTTCAGCAGACGTTGAGCTTCGTCGGCTTTTCGCAATTCGGGTGTCGCCGCGCGTGCTTCGCCGATCTCAGCGAGCTTGATGGGCCCCAAACCCAATGCGCGCCCTGCCGCATCAAAGCGCGCTGCGTACCGATCATAAAGATCGCGTTCGGCACCGTCCTTCAGGCGCCCGACTGCTGCAATGATGAGGCGCATGAGCGCCACCTCCCGCTCGCTCTGCGGGACGCCGAAGGTCGCCAGCGTAGCCCTAGAGCAAGATCGTTCTTGACGGAATCACTTGGCCTTCGCCCAGAAGGTTCCCGGCAAGAACGTGAATCTTGCTCTAAATCAAAAGTGTAGAGACTGATTCACGTTTCACTTGGACGCTATTAGCGTTTCCAAGTGAAACGATCAGGCTCTGGGTCAGTGCGCGACGTGCTCGGCGGGCCGGTCCGCAGACCACATTTTCTCGAGGTTATAGAACTCGCGCACCTCGGGCCGGAACACGTGCACGATGATGTCGCCGGTATCGATCAGCACCCAGTCGCAGGTTTCCTGGCCCTCGATGCGTACCCGGCCGAAACCCTTTTCTCTAAGCTTGCGCTGGAGCTGTTCGGCGATCGCGCCAACGTGCCGGTCAGATCGACCCGATGCGATCACCATGAAATCACCGATGGAAGACTTTCCTGCCAAGTCAATCGTGACCGCTTCCTCGGCTTTTGCTTCGTCGAGCCAGTGGACGATCTCCTTGAGCAGTGCGACCGGTTTTTGCCCTTCAGACAAAAGCTCGGCGGGAGGCGTACCCGATTGGGCACCCTCAAGTGCGGTTCGCATCGTGTGCTGGCTGTCCTTTCCTCATCCACCCCTGAAGGGCTGACGCTCAGGCACCGGTATCGCCCGGCACATCTGGCGCATGTTTCGGCAGGCGCTTGGCCACCAAATCCTGCCGGTAAGGAGCATGATAGTTCATCCGAGGCTGCGTCAACAGTCCTCAACACCCAAATTCGATGCAGTTTAGGGGCCACTTGTCTCAAACATGTGACATTTTGGCACTCGATCAGGGGGCAAGACGCGCCCGAAGTGCGGTCGAAGACTGCTCCGACAGCCGTGTACTGAGGAACACCCAGGCCGGTGGTTTGCGATTCGGCAGTAGAGATGCGGCCTCTTCAGGCAGGCGCCGGCCGGCCATCCAACGGGCCGCAGGCGAGGCTAGCGCTTTCAATCGCCAACCAGGCCGATCGACCACGGCAATTGGCACTAAGCATGTCATCTCGCGCCAATGCCGCCAGTGGTGAAACGTTGCGAGGTTATCGGCGCCCATGATCCACACGAAGCGGACACGAGGAAAACGCTGCTTGAGATAGAGCAGCGTCGCTACGGTGTAGGGACTGCCAAGAGCCGCCTCAAAGCCTGTTACGGGCATGGCCCGGCCTTTGGCGAAGGTGCGCGCCGACGCCGTGCGCTGCGCCAGCGGCGGCAATCCGGCGGAGGGCTTTAACGGGTTTGCCGGCGTCACCATCCACCACACCGCATCGAGGCGCAGCCAGCGCATTGCGGTACGCGCGCCAATCGCGTGACCCTCGTGCGCAGGATTGAACGAGCCGCCCATGAGCCCAATGCGCTGGCCCGGATTGGCCAAGGGAGGCCGCGCCTTGAGGGAGGCGAAGCTATGAAGTGCGGATCGGTGCAACGGGACGACCACCGGTGTTTTGGTTTCGGCCACGAATAGTATGCGGTCGGGCGTCCGCGGGCGAGGCGATAACATGGTCAATTCGGAACGAAATGCCTCGCAGATGCAACCCGAGAGCGGCCGGGCAGCCAATGTTCGGCCGACGTTCATTTCGATCACTGTAGGGCGCGTGCCGGGAAAGCGATCGTTTCCCCCTTAAACTTGGTCCTAAGAAAAGTGTTGTCCGGCTGTCGACGGTTGCCGAATTAGATGTGCTCAAAGCGTGGGCGCGTTTTGCCGGGTTCACCATCAGCCCTTATGTGCGCGCATCTGCGTGAAGCGGTGCTACCTGGCCGCGCTCAGAACGTGGGCTTGGTGAACAACTAGCTCCCCGCGAGTGATACGACCGGCTCTACACTGGCTTCGCCGCCGCTTGAGTAATCGAGCCCTTGAGCGCTTCGCCGCCGCTGCGTTGCTCGGCGGGTTTGATCGCCCGCGTGAGATTGTGCGCGGTATTGATAATCGCGATGTGCGAAAATGCCTGCGGAAAATTGCCGACGAGGCGTTTGGCATTCGGGTCATATTCCTCCGACAGCAGGCCAACATCGTTGCGCAACGCCAACAGCCGCTCATAAATCTTCTTGGCGTCGGCGTGCCGTCCCAAGAGAATGAGGTTATCGGCAAGCCAAAAGCTGCAGGCAAGGAACGCGCCCTCGCCGACGGGCAGCCCGTCGCTTCCGTTCCGCGTGTCATAGCGCAACACGAAGCCGTCGGCGGTCAGTTTGCGCTCTATCGCTTCGACGGTATTGCGTATGCGCGGATCGCTGGAGGGCAGGAATCCCACCAGAGCCATAAGCAAGGTGCTCGCGTCGAGCTCTTGACCACCGTAGTGCGCCACGAAGGCGCCGATGTCTTTGTTGAAAGCGTGCTCACATACCTCTTGGTGAATCTGGTCGCGAATCTTGCGCCAACGATCCAGCGGTCCCTTTAGTCCGAATCGCTCCGCGCTCTTGATCGATCGATCAAAGGCAACCCAGGCCATAACCTTCGAATATGTAAACTTCTGCCGACCGCCGCGGGTTTCCCAGATGCCGTCATCAGGACGCTCCCAAATTCCTTCCAGATGCTTGACGAGGGCAATTTGCAGTTCCCAGCCGGCGTCGCTGGTCATAAGCCCAGCCATGCGGCCGTGATGTATGGCATCCATGATCTCGCCATAGATATCGAGCTGCAATTGGTCCGCTGCCGCGTTGCCAACGCGCACAGGCCTAGCGCCTTCGTATCCGCTAAGCCATGGCACCTCCCATTCGGTGAGGCGGCGCTCGCCGGCGATGCCGTACATGATCTGAATCTGCTCTGGCGATCCGGCGATGGCGCGGATGAGCCAGTCACGCCACGCCAGCCCCTCCTCGATGTGGCCGGAGTTCATGAGCGCAAGCAGCGTGAATGTCGTGTCGCGCAGCCAGCAAAACCGGTAGTCCCAATTGCGTTGGCCGGTGAGTTCTTCAGGCAGTGACGTTGTCGGCGCCGCAACGATGCCGCCAGTGGGGCGATAGGTCAGTGCTTTGAGAGTGATCAGCGATCGCGTAACGGCATCCTCATAGCCCGCGACCGGCTTCGACTTCTTGCACCAATCGCGCCAGAAGGTCTCGGTTTTTTTCAGCGCATTGTGTGGATCAATGGCCGGAGGAGGCGGGCGATAGGACCTGGAGTAGCTGAGCACGAACGGTACCGTTTGGCCGGCCGAGACGGTGAATTCAGCGACTGTCTTCATGTCTTTGCCGATCAGCGGCACAGGCGTTCGCAACAAGGCCTGATCCGGACCGGCGACCGCTCTCAACGTCGTATCGTCGAGTCGGCTCACCCAGGGGACGAGAGAGCCGTAGTCGAAGCGCAGGATCATTTCGGTGCGCATTGCGACCTGACCGCGCTTGCCGATCACGAGACGAACGACATCCGATGACCGATCGCGCAGCGGCATGAAGTCAAGGACGCTGACCTCCCCGTCCTCGGTCTTATGGATCGTCTCCAGGACAAGGGTGTTCTTGCGATAGGATCTTGTGGTCTTCGCGTCGGGGTCGACAGGAGCGAGACTCCAGTGGCCGTTTTCCGGCTTACCAAGAAGCGCGGAGAAGCATGCGCCGCCATCGAACCGTGGCCAGCACAGCCAATCGATGGAGCCGTCCTTTGAGACAAGCGCCGCCGTTTCACAGTCGCCTATCAGAGCGTAGTCTTTAATCAGGGAAGGCGTGGCCGTATCTCCTCGTCCTTGTCTTTTGATTGCCGGACTCGCAGTCAGAACGCAAGTTCTGCCGCTATTTCGGGCGCACCTGACCGGTGCCGCGAACGAGGTATTTGAAAGTCGTCAATTGCTCAACGCCGACGGGTCCGCGTGCGTGCAGCTTGCCCGTCGCAATGCCGATCTCGGCGCCGAAACCGAACTCGCCTCCGTCAGCAAACTGCGTCGACGCATTGTGCAATACGATTGCCGAGTCGACAGATCCTAAGAAGTGCTCCGCGGTCTTTGCGTTGCCCGTGATAATCGCATCGGTGTGCTGAGTGCCGTATCCATTAATGTGTGCGATCGCCGCGTCGACGCCATCCACGGTTTTCACCGCGATGATGGCATCAAGATACTCGGTTTCCCAATCGGTCTCCGTCGCTAGCTTCACGCGTGCGTCCACGTTCTGGGTCGCCGCATCACCGCGCACCTCGCAGCCGGCGTCCAGAAGCGCTTTGGTGAGCGCAGGCAGGAAGTCGGACGGCGCAGCACCATCGACGAGCAGCGTCTCCGTCGCTCCGCAAATGCCAGGACGGCGAAGTTTCGCGTTGATTACAACGGAAACGGCCATGTCGAGATCGGCGTCTCGATCGACATAAGTGTGGCAGACGCCTTCCAGATGCGCGAACACCGGGACGCGTGCTTCCTTCTGTACGCGTTCTACGAGGTTCTTGCCACCGCGCGGGACGATCACGTCGATGGCGCCATCGAGACCGCTGAGCATCAGCCCGACAGCTTCGCGATCCGTGGTTGGTACGAGCTGGATTGAGGCTTCAGGCAGCTTTGCGGCTTTCAGTCCTTCGACGAGGCACGCATGAATCGCCTGGCTCGAATGATGGCTTTCGGAACCGCCGCGGAGGATCGCGGCGTTGCCGGCTTTCAAAGCCAGCGCGCCGGCATCCGCAGTAACGTTGGGCCGGCTCTCGTAAATGATGCCGATGACCCCGAGCGGCACGCGTACGCGTTCGAAGGCGAGGCCACTGGGGCGCGTCCACTCCGCAAGAACGGTGCCGACTGGATCGGCAAGCGCTGCAATGTCTTCCATCCCTTTGGCGATGCCGGCGACGCGGCTTTCGTCGAGCATGAGCCGGTCGATAAATGCGGCTGGACGCCCTGCCTCTTTTGCGGCGTGGATATCTTTTGCGTTGGCAGCAAGGATGGTGGGCATTGCCTTTCTTAGTGCGTCAGCAGCGGCCTTGAGTGCAGTGTTCTTCATCTCCGTCGGCGCAAGTGCTAGCTCATGTGCAGCCGCGCGTGCGCGCTGCCCGATGGCGTGCATGATTTGCGCATTCGCGGTGGGCTTAATACGCTCCGGCTTATTCATGTCATCTCAACTCAGTTCTGTGCGGCGACCTTGTGCAGGGCCATGTCATCGCGGTGTATGAGCTCATCGCAGCGTGACACTCCCAAGACTTCGATTATTTCGCTGCTCTTGCGTCCAATAATACGCGCCGCATCCACCTTCGCATAGGCGATGAGCCCGCGCCCCAGCTCGCGGCCGTCTGTCGCCCGGATGACAACCGCATCACCGCGGTCGAAGCTGCCCTCCAGGCGCACAACTCCCGCGGGCAAAAGGCTTTTGCCGGCTGCAAGCGCCTTTTCTGCGCCGGCGTCGACAAAGACGTTGCCCTTCGGCTCAAGCTGACCAGCGAGCCAGCGCTTTTTTGCCGTCAGCGGGTCGGACGACGCCAGAAACCACGTGCACGCGCAGCCTTCGGAAATCTCTCTTAAGGGATTTAGAACTTTGCCGCTCGCGATCACCATGTGGATGCCGGCGCTGAGCGCGATCTTGCCGGCTTCCAGCTTGGTTTTCATCCCGCCCCTTGAAAGCTCGGTTCCAGCATCACCTGCCATCGCCTCGATCTCTGAAGTGATTGCAGTGACGACGTCGAGCCTCTTGGTGGAATGCGCAACGCCGGGGGGCGCGGTGTAGAGCCCATCGACATCCGACAACAGCACGAGGCAATCGGCTGCAACCATCGAGGCGACGCGCGCCGATAGCCGGTCGTTGTCGCCATAGCGGATTTCGGTCGTCGCCACTGTGTCGTTCTCATTGACGACGGGGATCGCACCAAGCTCGAGCAATGTTTCGATCGTGTAACGTGCATTGAGGTAGCGGCGGCGCTCTTCGGTGTCGCCCAGCGTTAACAGGATTTGCGCAGCCGTCAGGTCGCGCTCCTGGGCGAGCTCCTGGTAGACATGAGCAAGACTAATCTGGCCGACGGCGGCAGCGGCTTGGCTCTGCTCTAACTCAAGCGGGCCTTTTGGGAGCTGCAACTTGTGACGGCCAAGTGCGATCGCCCCGGAGGATACAAGCACGATCTGCTTTCCGTCGGCGACGAGCTGCGCCACGTCGTCCATCAGAGACTTGAGCCAATCCGATTTGAGCGCACCGGTGTCTTTGTCGGATAGCAACGACGAACCGATTTTGACAACGATGCGCCGCGCCGTCGTCCACTCGGGACGGGCGGCGTTACAGACATCAGGGGCGGTGCGCTTCGATGCAGACATAAGGCGAGATGTGGCAGCAACAGGAGTTAAGAGGCGAATAATGCGCCGTTCGCATAGCAGAAAATGGGGTGAAGGGGGCAGAAGTTCAGTGAGTTTGGTGTGTATCGCCTATCGTCGCCCTAAGCTGAGGCCGCGAAGGCCGCGCACGCTTCGCTAACAAACCGCCGACTGAGCTCGGGTGATTTGCGGCCATCTTCGGTCTCGATGCCAGTGTGAACGTCTACGCCGGCGGGATGAACGGCAGCGATCGCCGCGCGGACGTTATCGGCGCTAAGGCCGCCCGCCAAGATGACCGGAACGGGTGAGATTTCGACAATCTTGCGGCTAATATCCCAATCGTGGGTCTTGCCGGTCGCGCCGCGCGCGCCGGTGAGCGGATCGAACGTATCTGTGATGAAGGCATCCACCAGTGGTGCGAACCGCGCCAACTCATCGCGCAAGTCTTTGAAATTATCGTCGCGCACGATGAGGCTCTTGATAATCCGCAGGGCAGGCGTTGCGCTACGCAGGTGTTGCAACTCGGCTACGCTCACATCACCGTGCAGTTGGACCATGCCCACACCAAGCTGACGACACAGATCGATGATCGCTGATGCCTTGCTCAAATAGCTGATGAGAAAGAATGTGGAACGATCGTCGAGCTCGGCCACGATCGCGGATGCGTTCTCAATGCTCAGGTCCTCTTTGTGGCGATCGAGCACCAACGGAAATCCGAGAAACTCAAACCCAGAGGCGATGAGCATATCGGCTTCTGCCAAGTCAATAATTCCAGCGACGTGAAGGAGGCCTTTTTCTGTTGTGTTCATCGGATTGTTCCAGCGCGGTGCGATCAATGCGGCGGTACCTTTGTCGGCACGAGTTAAGGCCGCCATGGCTCGTGCGCATCAGACGACTCGGCAGCTTCCCGTTTGTCTGCGCTGCCGATGTCGCGGGCGAGCGCGAAGAGCGCATCCCTGACGCCCGCGCCCGATACCGCGGACAAAACGAGCGGCGTTTTCTTTGCCGCTTTCTTGAGTGCCTCTAAGCGTTGCGTAAGCGTTTCCTCATCGACGGCATCGCACTTCGTCAGCGCGACGATCTCCTTCTTTGCTTCGAGCCCGGCCCCATAGGCTTTGAGCTCTCGCCGCACAGTGCGGTAGGCGCTCCCTACATCTTCCTCAGTGGCATCGACCAGGTGCAGCAGCACCTTCGTACGCTCTACGTGGCCGAGGAAGCGTGTGCCGAGGCCGGCACCTTCGCTTGCACCTTCGATGAGGCCTGGGATGTCGGCGAGAACGAAGTCGACCTCGCCCGCGCGCACTACGCCGAGATTGGGGTGCAGGGTGGTGAAGGGGTAGTCGGCGATTTTTGGTTTCGCCGCGCTGACGGTTGCCAAGAAAGTGGATTTGCCAGCATTCGGGAGACCAACAAGGCCCGCATCTGCAATCATCTTGAGCCGCAGCCAAATGGTGAGTTCTTCTCCCGGTAGGCCGGGATTGGCGTGACGTGGCGCCTGGTTTGTCGACGATTTGAAGTGCGCGTTGCCAAATCCGCCGTTGCCACCTTTGGCCAGAAGTGCGCGGTCACCTGGATTTTCCATATCGGCGAGGAGCGTCTCTTGGTCTTCTGCGAAGATCTGCGTGCCGGGCGGCACCTTGATGATGCGGTCGGCGCCCTTTGCACCTGAACGATCGCGGCCCATGCCGTGGCCGCCCGTCTTGGCTTTGAAGTGCTGCTGGTAGCGGTAGTCGATCAGAGTGTTGAGGTTCTGCACGCACTCAGCCCAAACGTTGCCGCCCCTGCCGCCGTCGCCGCCGTCGGGACCGCCAAACTCGATGAACTTCTCGCGCCGAAAGCTGACGCAGCCTGCGCCGCCGTCGCCGGAAGAGATGTAGATCTTGGCTTGGTCCAGAAATCTCATTGCGCGCTCCGCCTCCAGGCCGCCATGAAGGGGCGCCGCCGGGCGTATTTTATCGTCTCGACCCCACTCTTTCGCGCCTCGCACCATTACGTGCACTTGCCCACGCGGCGAAACCCGAGTTTGGCAATAACGCGTGCTGAGGCCGCGTTGTCGGCGAAATGCCCACACGTTATGCGTCGAATGCCGCAGTCTCTAAAGCAATAGTTCATCATGGCGCGTGCCGCTTCCGTGGCAAATCCGTTGCCCCACCAGGGCTTACCGATCCAATAACCCATCTCTGCCCGGGCACGCTCGCCCTCGACAAAGCCAACCGCCCCAATGAGATCGCCGTCGTGTTCAATGCCGCGCACGAACTCGTCGGTGGCGATCGAGGCGATCCAAAGATCGGCGTCGAGGAGCGAGTAGGGGTGCGGGATACGCGACGTCATGCATGCCACGTCCCAGTCGCTCGCGAGCTCCGTAATGCGGCTTGCGTCGCGCGATTCGATAATCCGGTAGGTCAAACGCCGCGAGCGCATTTTTCACCGCGCTTCAATCCTGCATCACTCACTAAGGGCTAAAGATACGAAAAAGGGGATGCCGCGACATCCCCCGTTAAACTTCGTTGGGCAATGCTTGGCATCTGTGCGCTATTCGGTGGCGCCGGTATCCTCGGAGCGAACAGACACGAACACGCGGCCTTTTCGCTTGGTCTTAAACTCGACTGCACCCTCGACCACGGCAAAGATCGTATGGTCCGTGCCCATTCCGACGCCTGAGCCGGGATGCCACTGTGTGCCGCGCTGGCGCACGAGGATGTTGCCGGGAATGACACGCTCCCCACCGAAGCGCTTCACGCCGAGACGTTTGGACTGCGAGTCGCGGCCGTTCTTAGACGAGCCGCCTGCTTTCTTTTGTGCCATTGGTCAGATCCTATTGCGAGTTGGCGGCTCGTTAAGCGCCGACGATGTTCTTGATGAGGACCTTGGTTAGATCCTGTCGGTGGCCGCGCTTGCGGCGTGAATTCTTGCGGCGGCGCTTTTTGAAGGCGATGACTTTCGGCCCCCGTGTCTGCTCCACAAGCTCGGCAACGACCTTGGCGCCAGAGACGAATGGTGTGCCAAACTTTGGCGTTTCAGACCCGCCAATCATCAGCACCTCGGCGAACTCGATCTTCGCGCCGGCGTCGCCTTTAACTTTTTCGATGGTTAGAACGTCGTCAGGGGCGACGCGATATTGCTTGCCGCCCGTCTTGATGACAGCGTACATGGCATTTTCCTTCGCATTATCCGCGCCCTACGGCGCCACAGGGGTCCTGACAGGGGTCCTGCGGTCTTTGAGGATCGCCAACTTGCAGCGGCGAACGGAGCCTCGGGCAGCGCATCTTGCGCGTCCGGACGAGTGCCGAACGCGATCGGGCCGCTTTATCGGCGAGACGCGCAGAATTGTCAATTGGCCCCGCATCTTGGGGCCCGTTTGATCGAAATCAAGGACAGGTGCGCCCTGGACCCAAATATATGAGCTGTTCAACACGTTGCCATGATGCCGTGTAGTCGCCGAGCTGGCCGGCGCGTGGCGACTGGTTGAGCACCCCCGCGGGAATGCCGCCTTTTTGGGCGCCGGTCCTGACCGGTTGGGCGCCATTCCCGCTATCTGCCAATTTTTCCTATTTGGCCGCCGGTTCACCCATCGGCGGCCTCTTTTTAGGGCGCGCCTTTGGATGGCCGCCCAAACACCGTTTGGAATTGCGGCCTGCTATGCACAAATGTCGAATGGTAGGGAGAGCGTCTTGGAAGGCAGATAGATGGTGCAAGTGGCGCAAAGGGCGAGGCTTGGTCAAATCCCAGTGCATGATGTTGGGCCGGACTTTCCTTTGGCGACGCTTAAGTTGGAGGAAGCGCGTGCCCATGCCCTCATCGATGGCGCCACCCGCCATGTGCCGCGTGCCGCTCTCAAGTCGCTCGATGCCGTGTCGCGCCGCTGGCTTGAAAAACAAGATAGCGTCCACCTTGCAGAAATCGATGCGGTGGCAGACCGCCTGCGCCGCCCTGGCGCCTACTTCCTTTCGGTCAACTACGAGTGGGGCTGTACGTGCAGGGTCGCTCCTGCACCCGACCACAAAAGTGCGCGCCTTGTGCGTGTTCTCGACTGGCGAACGCCGGGGCTCGGCCGCTACATCATTGCTGCGCGCGTTGCCGGCGAAGCGGGTCCGTTCGTGACGTTCACATGGCCCGGTTACACAGGCATTCTACAGGCGATGGCGCCCGGCCGTTTTACGGCAGCGCTCAATCAGGCGCCGATGAGCAAGCCACTGGGGCGGTTTTATCTCGATTGGGCCGTCAACCGGGCGCGCGTTTGGCGCATGCTGCATCTGACACCTGCGCACCTTTTACGCGAGGTGTTCGAGACCGCCGCGTCGTTCGCCGAGGCCAAACAATTGCTGATCGAGCGTCCGATCTCGACGCCGGGAATCTATTCGCTCGCCGGTACAAAGCCGGGCGACACCGTCATCATCGAGCGCTCCGAGACGGAGGCGCGTGTGCACGAGGGCGCAAACGTCACGGCGAACCAATGGCAGGCTGCGGGCTGGCACGGACATGCGCGCGGGAAGGACAATGTCGGCCGTTCGCGCCAGATGCATAGTGTCTCAACTGACCTCGACGCGGACTTTCCCTGGCTGGCGCCGCCGATCCTCAACGACAACACGCGCTTTGTCATGATCGCGGATGCGGCACGGGGACGGATCGTGGCGCAAGGTATCGAAGCGCAGCGCGCGGCGACCGAACCGCTTGAGGTGGTCGCCTAGAGCCTGATCGTTTCACTTGGAAGCACTTGAGGCGCTCCAAGTGAAACGTGAATCAGGCTCGACACTTTTGATTTAGAGCAAGATTCACGTTCTTGCCGGGAACCTTCTGGGCTTGGTGAGTGATTCCATCAAGAACGATCCTGCTCTAGCCGGGTGCTGGCGTCTCGCGCCCGGATCACTCGACCCGCAGGGTGGAGAACATCACAACCGCCAATGTCAGGAAGCCTAAGACCGCGCCGGCGAGCAGCGCATAGTCCTCAAGCTGGAGGATGAGATAGAGCAGTCCATAGAGGACAGCGAGAATGAGCCCGCAGATGAGGAAGAACTTGAAGCCGGGACTGCCAAAAATCGCCCGATCGCAGTTCCCGTGGTGCCGATAACTTGCTCTCCTCACGGCTCTGACCGGCTACGGATCCTACTGACGAGCAATAGCGGGAAGAACACCTCAATTGGGCGGGATTTCCCGCAAATTGCGGCAAACTTCCGCCCTCCAGCGCTGCGTTCGGATTGACATCCGTTTCATGGTGTCAGATATTTCTGTAATGACAGAAATAACCGTACATAGAAAGCCGCTACCCGCGGCGATCGAGCGCTTCGTGCTGCATTGGGGCGAGATGGGTGCCGTTTGGAGCGTCAACCGCTCGGTCGCGCAGATCCATGCCTTGCTGTACGTCTCAGACAATCCAATGACTGCTGAGGACATCGCTGAGCGCTTGGCGATGGCGCGCTCCAACGTCTCAACGAGCCTGCGTGAGCTGATCGGCTGGGGCCTTATTCGCCGCGTCCACGTCATGGGCGATCGGCGCGATCACTACGAGGCCGAGGGCGATATGTTCGAAATGGTACGGCGTATCGCGCTGGGCCGAAAGGCGCGCGAAATCGACCCGACGCTTGGCATTTTGCGCGCGTGCGTGGCCGACGCCAAGAAAGATGCCCGCGTCCCGGCGAGCGTGCGCAAGCGACTTAGCGCCATGCTCGAATTCACGGAAACCGTCGACAAGAGCTTTGGCGAGATCATGCAACTGCCGGCGCCGACGCTGTTGGCGCTGTTGAAGATGGGCGGTGCAGTGGCGCGCTTTGCGGTCGGTCGCGGCAAGAGGAGCGCGAAACGTGCCCGTTCGGCCTAAGAGCAGGGACACAGAGGGAAAATTTTGTCGTGACAGCGCATGAACGGCTTCAAGTCGTAGGGGATCAAGAGCGTACAGAGCGTACGGCGGGCTCGTCCACGTCCGCTGCGAATCGACAAAAAACGCTGCCCGCACTCGCCGACCTGCGCTTTCGCGCGCTCATCGGTGAGACGTCCTGGAATGAGCTGCCTGAGCCTGTCCAACGCCGCTTCTCCAAATGCCTCGCGCCGAGCGAAAGCGTGCTCTACCGAGATAATGTCGTGGCGACCGAATTATCGTTCGCAGGACGCGTGCTGGCGTATCTCACCCGCGCCATCGGCTCACCCTTGCCGCTCACCAATGGCGCTACCGGCCCGGCCCTCGTCTGCGTCACCGAGGACGAGCGCCTCGGCGGACAGAGCTGGACACGCATCTACCCTCGGCCCGGCCGGCTTCCCCAAGCCATCTCGTCGGCCAAGCGGTTTCGCGGGCCAACGGGATTGGAGGAGTACGTCGGCTTTGGTATCGGCATGACGCTCAAAGTCACCGTGGAGGAGGGCGCGCTCATCTTTCGTTCGGCCAGCTACTTTTTCGAGGTCGGCCGTTGGCGGTGGCGTGTTCCTGAAGCACTTGAGCCCGGACGCATGGAGATCACCCACCGCGAGGAAGGCAACGGGACGTTTTCCTTTCGCTTGGATCTGACGCACCCAATCCTCGGCCGTCTCGTTCATCAGCTGGCCTATTTCTGCGATGACTGATCGTATCTGGTGCCCTTCCGCTTGAATGCTCTAGCCTGGAAATGCGATAGTTACGTTTTCCGACGTTTCAGCCGCACGGGTGACCCATGACCCGACGGGCAGTGCGCATCATTTGGGTTTTGACCGGCCTATGTCTTGCCGCGGGCGCGATCGCCAGCGTTATCATTTTGGTTGGTGACCCTGAACGACCCTGGCAGCACAATCTGCGCGAGCTATCCACGCTCTTGGACGTTCTCGCACTGCTGCTTTGGATTGGTATCTTCGCCATCTATTGGGCCCGCCGCCAGCGCAAGAAGTAGCGCGAATTCAAGATGCACTAGGGCGTCCCGCGCCATCGGCTCATGCGCCTTGCGTGGCGGGGAG
>JAUWCP010000285.1 GCA_030609245.1 Hyphomicrobium sp. | reverse complement strand
TTCTCGGCTGCTTCTTCCGAACCGGGCTGCGGCAAGCGGTCAAGCGACGGCGGTACGACGAGCGGTGCGCGCGCGGCAACTGTGGGCTCTGAACTGCTATTCGCCTTGGCCGCATCGGACAGGCCGACGGCGTCGAAGAGTCCGCCGTTGAACTGGACGTCATCCATGGAACAGCCGGAGGCTCCGAACGCGAGCAGGAGTGGGATAGACAGCAGGGCTACCCTTGAAGACCTCGTTCTCCGCGGCATTTTCATCCCCCGTGGCGCTGGCGGCACCGCGTCATGTGAACCGGCAGCGCGGACATCTAATGTGCTGCGCTACAACGGCTATGCGGCGTTATTGCGACTCGCCAGAAGAGAGTCATACAAGAGGCCGAACACCCCCGCAACAAGCGCTATATCGGCAACATTGAACACATACCAATAAAAGCCATAAGCGTGCAGTGAGATAAAGTCCGCAACCCCGCCGATCAGGACCCGATCCGCGGCATTGCCCAGCGCGCCGCCCATCATGAGGCCTAGGCTGACCGCCATCAGCCGGCTCGTCCCCCCGCGCGCAAGCCATACCCAAAGCGCCAACGTGGCCACCACCCCCATGGCCGCCAGCACGATCTGGCCCATGAAAGTGTCCAGCTTAAAAAGGCCGTAGCTGATCCCGCGATTCTTGACGAAGACCAGGTCGAAAAACGGTGTTACGGCGACCCGGCCCTTTTCGGCTATGTGAAAGACACCCAGCATCCACCACTTGACGGCCTGGTCGAGGACGAAAGTGGCGATCAGCACGTAGAGCCCCCATCGCGAGAACGGACCCCACACCCAGCTTTGGATTGCTGAGTTGGAGCTCGTCATGCCGGCGCATCCTTCGCCTGCTGGTCGAACTCGCGTACCGCAGCGGCATCGCGCACCGACAGATCAGGGAAATCGGGATCCGCGCCGACATCGGCAAGAATGCGCCAAGAGCGGGCACACTTTCTCCCCACAGCACGACTCGGCACCACGCCCACGCCCGGCACATCGGGCAGCACAAAGGCATCCTCGGGCGGCGCCTTGGCGATAAGTTTTGCCGCGCTGGTGATGGAGATTTCGGCCAGGTCGACTCCTTCAAGCGCGCGCAACATCTCGTTGTCGGCGACGTACACCTCTGGCGCAGCCTCCAGGCTTGACCCGATACGCTTGGCAGCACGTTCCAGCTCCAACGCGCCGGTCACGACGCGGCGCACAGCGCGCACTTTTTCCCATTTTCGCGCCAATTCGTCGTTGCGCCAGCTTTTGTCGATCTCCGGGAAGGTCTCCAAGTGCACCGACCCCTCATCGGCATCGTGCCGCGCGAGCCAAGCCTCTTCCGCCGTAAACGACACGATTGGTGCGAGCCATGCCACCAGCGCCTCAAACAGCACATCGATAACCGAAAGTGCTGCGCGCCGCTTCACGCTCGAATGAGGCTCGCAATACAGTGCATCCTTGCGGATATCGAAATAGAAAGCGGAAAGCTCAGAGTTCATGAACTGCGAAAGCAACGCTACGACTTTGCGGTAGTCATACGTCGCATAGGCTTCACGCACCTCTTCGTCGACCTCACAAAGCCGGTGCAGCATCAAGCGCTCCAATTCCAGCTCGTGCATGTCCTTGAACTTGATCTTGTCCTTGGGCTCAAGGTGAGCAAGCGCACCCAGCATCCAACGCAGCGTATTGCGCAGCTTGCGGTACGCCTCCACCGAGTGCTTCACGATGCCCGGTCCAAAGCGGATATCGTGAGCGTAGTCGGCCGATGCCACCCACAGCCGCAGAATGTCGGCGCCCGACGCCTTCATTACGTCTTGCGGAGAAAGCACGTTGCCCTTTGACTTCGACATCTTGTCCTCACCCTTCTCATCGAGGATGAAGCCGTGGGTGAGCACGATGTCGTATGGCGCTCGGCCGCGCGTGCCGCAGGATTCCAGAAGTGACGACTGAAACCATCCGCGATGCTGATCGGAGCCTTCAAGGTACATAACGCGGTCTTGCCCCCCGTCGCGCACGCGTTCGATCCCGGCAAGGCCGGGAAAGTGCTTGGGATCTTCGAGCGTAAAGACGTGCGTGGAGCCTGAATCGAACCAAACGTCGAGGATGTCGCGCACTTGCTCCCAGTCGGCCGGGTCATCGACGAGACCTTCAAGGAAACGTTCCTTGGCGCCGGCAGCAAACCACACGTCGGCACCGTCCTCAGTGAAGGCCTGCGTGATGCGTGCAATCAACTCATTCGACTTCTTGAATTTCGCCGACGGGATGACATCGCCCGTTTGCGTGTTGCGGAATACGGTAATCGGCACGCCCCAGGCGCGCTGGCGCGACACGACCCAGTCGGGGCGCTGCTCGACCATGCCGCGGATGCGATTTTCACCGACGTCTGGTACCCACTCGGTCTCGCCGATAGCCTTGAGCGCCGCCTCGCGCAGCGTGAGATTGCCGTTCTTCTTGTTACGCCCGAGCGGCCTATCCAGAGCGATGAACCACTGGGGCGTGTTGCGGAAGATAACGGGTTTTTTGGAGCGCCAGGAGTGCGGGTACTGGTGCTTGAGGCGCCCGCGCGCGATCAGCGCGTTGGCCTCGACAAGCGCGCTGATTACGGCGTCATTGGCATCACCCTTGGCACCCTTCTCGGTGAGCACGCGCTTGTCCGTAAAGCCTGGAGCGTCCTCAGTGAAGACGCCATCGGCATCGACGGTGAAGGGTATCGTCGTGTCGATGCCACGCTCTTTCAGTGCCGCCTGATTTGCCGTCCAGATATGATAGTCGTCGGCACCGTGGCCGGGAGCGGTATGAACAAAGCCAGTGCCGGTGTCATCTGTGACGTGGTCGCCATCGAGCAAGGGTACGTCGAAGGTGTAACCCAGGCCATTCAGCGGGTGCGCGCAAATCGCGCGCTGCAATTCGTCTGCCCCGACCACTCGTCGCTGTTCGTAGGCCTCCACTTTCGCTGCCTTCATAACATCGGAGGCCAAGCTTTCGGCCAGCACAAATTTATCACCCGGTTTTGCCCAGTTGCCCTCCGGCGCCGCGGTG
>JAUWCP010000349.1 GCA_030609245.1 Hyphomicrobium sp. | reverse complement strand
GACGCCCAGTCTGCGCGCTTGAGAATGACAGGCTTACGGTTCATGGCGATACCTCAATCCGGAAAATAGCGGCATACGTAAGTCCGGCGCACAAAAAACTATAGATGAATCTGCTGCAGGACGCCTTCAACCAGCTCGGATGCGGACTCGCACCACTTTTACTGAACTTGGAGTGATAGCGTAAAGCCGCCCGATTGCGCGCCGCCGAAGGGCGCCCTTAGGCAACACTAGCTTTGACATGAAGATTGAAGGTCAGGCGGGGCGCACTATCCTGCTCAGCAGACCCGCCTCAAGCCAGCCTTTGAGGTGGCCTGCCGCGCGCGCAGGCGCGCCGGCGGCGTCGTCATAGAACGCGATGAGCTCACAAAGGTTCTCAAAGTTCGTTCCTTTGACGGCCTCCCCCCACATCATCGCCTCTTCGCCGGTCATCTCGCGGAACATGGGCATCAATTCGTGACGCCACGCCACGATACGCGTCGGTTCCTTGCTCGTCGTGACGGCTGGTGGCTCGTTCTCGTCCTTCAACGCCCTCCAGATCGCTGCAACGTTTGTATACGCGTCGATTATTGCGGCCGTCGGATGCGGCACGAAGGAAAGCTGTCCCCAGTCGTGCGGTGGAATCGCTGCAAGGTCGCTCATGCAAAGCACCGGTGCATCCGCACCGTCGAAGGCATCATTGAGCGCTTTTTCAAGCGACGCCAGCTCACCGACGATCGGATGGAGCGAATAGGGCTCGTTCACTTTGAGAAAATCGGGCACGCCCCGAGTGAACCAGCGGGCGTTTGGGTGATGCGAGGGCTGACTGGCGATATAGGCCCGCGCGATTTCATTGAAGGTGTCCTCGCCGAGATAAACGTGAAGCAGCTCGTGGTCGTTCCCTACCACGTCGATGAGGCGTAACACATAAGCGTCGCGGTAGACGCCGAGCAGGTTATGCTTCGTCTCCCTCGGGCCATCTGGGATGTGGCCTAGGATCTCGTCATCGCCTCTAAGGATCGCGCGCTGGAAACGTTCCTGAAAATCCTTGAACTTCAACGACACCTCCTGGCGGGGAGTGACCAGTGCCATCTCGGCCCCGAGCTTAGGCAATTGTAGTCGGCCCTGCGCGGGCGGGAGCAATTTTCTTTGGCTCCAAGACCTCGGCCGCCAGCGCGCGGGCGTGCTGTAACTCGTCGAGCAGGTCAGCCAATGGCGGAATATTGTCGTCGCGCTCGATCATTGTAGAGACCGGTCCGAAGCGTTTTAACGCGGCCTTATAGAGGTCCCAAACTTCCTCGCGCACGGGATGATCATGCGTGTCAACGAAGTAGTTGCCCATATCGCTATGGCCGGCGAGGTGGAATTGGATGACGCGATCGGCGGGGATGCCGTTGAGGAACGCGAGCGCGTCGTAGCCGTGATTGTAGGCACTGACAAAGACGTTGTTGACGTCGAACAAGAGCCAGCAGCCCGTACGTCGCGCCAGCTCAGAGATGAATTCCCACTCGGGCATCTCGGATTGATCGAATTGCACATAGGTCGACACGTTCTCCAGGCAAAGCTGGCGGCCGAGCCGCTCCTGCACGTATTGGACGCGCGACACCACGTGATCAAGAGCTTCCCATGTATAGGGGATCGGAAGAAGGTCATGCAGGTTTACGCCGTGCACGCCGGTCCAGCACAGGTGATCGGAGATCCACTTTGGCTGAACACGCTTGGCGAGTGTGTTGAGGCCATCGAGATAGTCTTCATCGAAGGGTGCCGTGGAGGCAATCGACAGCGAGACGCCATGCATGACACACGGGTAGCTCTCCACGATACGGTCCAACATGGCAAGCGGCTTGCCGCCGGGAAACATGTAATTCTCCGATAAGACCTCAAACCAATCGACCTCAGGGTTGCCGTCGAGAATGTCTTGATAATGCTTCGGGCGAAGCCCGAGCCCAAAGCCAAGAAACGGCGGGCGGTCGTCATTCTGTGCTGACGCCGCCACTGC
>JAUWCP010000203.1 GCA_030609245.1 Hyphomicrobium sp. | reverse complement strand
TCGAGGACGCTTTCCAGCCCGCAGGCCAGAAGATAGTTTCGCCTTGGCGGCAACCGGCGCACGAACAGGCTGAACACCGCCTCGTCCACCATGCCCTCCTCGAAATAGGCTTGAAGCATGGTCAACTCATAAAGGTCGGTGAACAACGCAAGGTCGTGGCCGCTCGCGCCGGACCAATCTCCACCCTTTAAGGCCCCAACGGATCTATCCTCAGAGTTCAAGTCATGTATTGGAAGGCTGGATTTCACCAATGCACGCTTCTCCATCGTAAGAGCCCATGTGAAACGCGCCTCGAAATCATGCCCGGAGCGACGCACCTCTACCACAAGCGTTGGCGAGCTGATGGACATTCTCAATGATGAGGTACTCGACCAACTGCACGGTGCCGAAATTAGCATCGAGAAGGTATGATCCCATCGCATTGGGCTCATCTAGCGCCCTGGCTAGTGGGGGCGCCGGGAATTGTCCGTCAACAAATTTTGTTCTGCTCCCCTGAAACGGCTCCAAGTTTACTGAGCGAATCCGACTAGATCGACACCATGAATGGCGGACGACGTGGTCGGGCGATATCCACGACTCAACAGACTATCGGATGCTCCGCGAGGTTGAGGCGCGTTTCGCGCAAGCCGAGAAAGCCAGGTTGGAGGCGTGTCGGCCGGTCGACGCGTGCTGTGTTCCTGATCGCCTGAGACCTGCTCGTTTCGCTACTTTCCAGCCGATCGATGGAGCAGGTGATTTGAACCGGTGTGCATCAAACCGGCTCAGGCCTCTCGCAGAGGCGTCTGCGCTGTCAGACCGCGCTTCACCATCACCTCCCAAGCCTCCTCGGCCGTATCCACAGTATCGAACAGTGCCGTATCCTCAGGTTCGATCATGCCGAACTCGGCAAGTGCATCGAAATTGATGATCTTGCGCCAGTAGCTTCTACAAAACAGGATGACGGGCATCAATGGGGTCTTGCGCGCCTGTTTCAGAGTCAGGATCTCAAACAGCTCGTCCAAGGTGCCGAGCCCCCCTGGAAAGACAACAAGCGCGTTTGCACGCATTGCAAAGTGCATTTTCCTTATTGCAAAGTAGTGGAACCGGCATGTGAGTTCTGCTGTCGTATACGCGTTCGGCTGTTGCTCCGCAGGAGGAAAAATGTTGAAGCCGATGCTGAGTGCGCCCGCATCGGCCGCGCCGCGGTTGGCTGCCTCCATGATGCCGGGACCACCGCCGGTGACGATAACGTTCTCATGAACGCCCCCTTGCGGCGCAAGTGAGCCGCCGCGCTCCGACACGATGCGTCCGAAGTTGCGCGCCTCCTGATACCACGCAGAGAGACGCTTATGCCGCTCGGCCATCTTCAGGGCTGCAGTCCCATGGGCGTTGCGGAACGTCTCTTCCGCCTGCTCCGGGGAAAGTATGCGCGAGCTGCCAAAGACGACGATCGTCGATTTGATGCCCATATCCGTGAGTACGAGATCGACCTTGTTGAACTCAAGCGCCAGGCGAAGGGGACGGAGCTCGTCTCTTTGGAGGAACGCCGTGTCTTCCACGGCGAGCAGATAGCTGCGGAGTTTTCTATGGTCCGCCTTCTCTTGCATGCTTCCATGGTCCCGCGATTTGATTTGGTGTCGCTATGCGTCGGCCAGTTTCGTCGCATCAAGCTCGAAATGACAAAATGCTGCTTACGTCGTCATAATGGCTGTGACAATACTGCTTGTCTCCCCCTCAGCGAATGCGACTGAACTTCGAAGGGTGTTGGCGTCTGTTGCATGAGGATGAGAGCAGGAATGCGTGCCAAACGAGCTCGATCATGGCACTGTTCACCCACGCGTCTTGTTATGGGAAGAGCCCGCGCCATCAACACCGACATCAGGGCCAAGGCGACAGAGTTAGGGCTACAAATCCCTAGGCCTAGTCTCCTATCCGACGCGCGCCATGCATGTCCGCTAAGTGCCGAAAGCGGACCTCGTTATGAGTAGTTTGCCACGTCTGCTCTCGAGGAATGGGTGCAACAGGTCAGCAAGCGACCCCGAGACCAACAACCTCTTTTGCCGGTCACATTGCCAGCACGCACCGGGTCGGACCTCTCTTCGGCGGAAAGTTTTTTCAAACTCGCCGCTGACGCGGGATATCGATGGGAAGGTACTCGACACTGGATCGTTGAATGGGTTGCGGATAGAGCTTCATAAACTCCATGATTGGGAGCGGCATTCCCACTTTGACGGGAAGGCCGAGTGCGCTCGCTTCGCTGGCGGTAAGCGCGTAATCATGCGTCCAATGTCCACCCGCTAGCTTTGCCGCAATGGTCTCTGCCACCGCCTGCTCCAACCGCGGCGTCAACAACTCAATTGCCCCTTGCTTAACCTGCGCAACAGCCTTTTCGCCCACGTCGGCCAGAACGAGCGTAAGGTCAAAGACCTCCGCGATCGGCTTCGAGTCACGCGCTTTTACGATACTTGCGGCCGGAAGCCCAAGAATTTGTGGATCAATGGGATCGAGCACCGAGAACTCACCCAGTACGATCTCGTCCGCGGCGAGCGCAATCAGCGTTCCGCCGGACATCGCATAGACCGGAACATAGACCGCTACTTTTGCCGGGTGCGCTTCCACCGCGCGGGCGATCTGCATCGCCGCAAGCACAAGGCCGCCGGGCGTGTGGATAACAAGATCGATCGGAATATCATCAGGCGTTTCCTTGATCGCAGCAATGACCGTCTGGGCATCCTCCAGATCGATGTGCCGGGAAACCGAGAAACCGAAAAGGCTGCGCTTCTCCTGACGATGGATCATAGTGATAACTCGCGTGCCGTGCTCCTTTTCAATCCCCCGGATCGCCCGGGCACGTCGTAGGGCATACCATCGCCCCATGATCAAAGGCTGCAGCGCCATGATTGCAATAAGGATGAAGAGGATTGATGTGAAATCGAATGACATTGGCTAGCTACCGTTCAGGACAAGAACCTGGTCTGCCCCAAGTAGAGATACCAGTTCTTGAGTTAGAATTCAGCGCTCGATTCCCCAAGCCGGGAATGTTTGGAGGGCCGCGCTAGACTGGGGAGAGGACGGCGGTAAGATCGTCTCGGGAGCCAGTGGGCAATATCAGAGTGAAGAGCGACGATGTCCGCTTTGGGCCAAAAGCGGACATACAGCGCACGGCTGAACGTTGAGTACGGACTTGTTAGAGACTGTCGGGGTGCAGCAGGGCGCCTTGGCAACGAGACCACTGCTAAAGTAACATTCAACTGGGACCCCCCGATGAGGGTTGCTCAGGTGCGGACCGGAGGCATGGCCGCCATAGAGCCCCGCATGACGGGCAGCAAGAACCGGTTCTCATGTGACTTCAGTGACAAAGCCCCAGGGGTAATTACATGTCTTCGTCCAAGATTCTGATCCCAGTCGACGGTTCGCCGGCCTCGCTTCGCGCGGTCGATTTCGCAATCGAGATGCTGGCTCGAACTCCAGGCAATTCGTTGGTTCTGCTCCATGTTCAGAACATTGGATCCATCAACCCAGCAGGCCTATCGGAGGCAATGCCTGCCGACTGGCTGCATGAGGCAGCCTCGCAAGCATCGGGCAAGGCTCTGAGGGACGCGATAGAAAAATGCGAAGGTGCCAGCGTCGCTTTCAAAACGCTCGCCAGCACCGGACAGACGGCCGAGATGATCGCACAGGCAGCACGGGAGGAAGACGTTGGGCACATCGTGATGGGGACTCGCGGTCTTGGTGGCGTTAAAGGCCTGCTTTTAGGCTCTGTCGCTACGCAGGTTATCCACTTGGCCGAGGTTCCAATCACGCTGATCAAGTAGATGGACAACGAGAAAACGCCCACCGGGGGCTGGCGGGCCACTTTAAGAATACCTCGCTGACTCCTCTAATGTGCGCTTAGTGCCAAAAGCGGACATTGATCGATTGCTGCGTGGCGAAGGAGAAGCGGTCTAGGCACGTCTAGGTGCGTGGTACCTGAAACTTGCTACTTCATCGCTCAGTCTTCGAGCGTAAAGGCAATCCTGATCGTGACTTGCCAGTACTTGACGGCTCCGCCCTCAATTTGCCCTCGCGTCTCAACCACCTCGAACCAGTGCATGCCTCGCACTGATTTCGCCGCCCTAGCGATCGCAGCACGGATCGCATCATCGCTAGACACTTTCGACGAGCCGGTAAGGTTTATGTGCTTATAGATGTGCTCAGACATGACATCGTTTCCTTGGGCGCGAACGGACTCCGCCCTCTGAGTTAATTCCTCGGATCACCAATTGCCCTGTATTGAGAAGCGCGCTGGGCTCTCAAGCGTTGGGTGCTCACTGCCAGCATGGTCTTTTTTCCCGGCACTTGAGGTGGTGATGGCCTGCTCCCCTAAGCGGACCGCATTTCCCATGTTGATGGATGTCAACGCACCTGACGCGTTTCCGCGGCACACTGTTCGGGAAATCAGCAGGCGGAAAACTGGCGACGCATCGAAGCTGC
>JAUWCP010000103.1 GCA_030609245.1 Hyphomicrobium sp. | reverse complement strand
AAGGTCCTGACCGGCGGCAAGAAGGCCGATCTCGGCAGCGGCCTCGAGGGCGGATACTACGTGGAGCCGACTGTGTTCGAGGGCCACAACAAGATGCGCATCTTCCAGGAGGAGATCTTCGGGCCCGTATTGGCGGTCGCGAAGTTCAAGACCGAGGATGAAGCGCTCGCGATGGCCAACGACACGCTCTATGGCCTTGGCGCGGGCGTGTGGTCGCGTGACGGCAATACGGCTTACCGCATGGGCCGCGGCATCCAGGCCGGCCGCGTGTGGACCAACTGCTACCACCTTTATCCCGCGCACGCGGCATTCGGAGGCTACAAGCAGTCGGGCGTTGGCCGGGAGACGCACAAGATGATGCTTGATCACTACCAGCAGACCAAGAACATGCTGGTGAGCTACAGCCCCAACGCACTAGGGTTCTTCTAGAATTTTGGTGCCGTGGAACGGAAGGCCGGGCTGCGGCTCGGCTTCCCGCACTCCAGCGCATAGCAGAGAAGTCCATGGCTGTTTCAAGAGTTTCGCTTACCCCCACCGCGGCAGAGCTGATTGACAAGCTGCGTGCAGTCCACGGTGATCTACTTTTCCATCAGTCCGGCGGCTGCTGCGACGGCAGCGCGCCCATGTGCTATACCTGGGGTGAGTTCAAGATCGGCCAGCGCGACGTCTATCTCGGCGAAATTGCAGGCTGCCCCCTCTATATCGGCGGGCCGCAGTTCGAATACTGGAAGCACACCCACCTTATCATCGACGCTGTTCCCGGCCGGGGCGCCGGCTTCTCCCTCGAAGCGCCCGAGGGAATGCGGTTCCTGACGCGCTCGCGCGTGTTTACGGACGCAGAATTCGAGGAGCTGGAACGCACGGGGCCGCCCGCCCGCGGACCCGAAGCAATGGACGCCCAGAGGTCATCTGCTGGGCAGTCTTGATGTCCCGGCTATTGCTCAGCAAAGCTGATCATCATCGGCGGTGTGGCATTGGCTCACTAGAGCAAGATCGTTCTTGATGGAATCCCTCGCCAAGGCCAGAAGGTTCCGAGCAAGAACGTGAATCTTGCTCTAAATCAAAAGTGTAGAGACTGATTCACGTTTCACTTGGACGCACCAAGCGTTTCAAGTGAAACGATCAGGCTCTAGGAATTTGGAATTTTCTCGTCAATAATTCCAGCCGATATCGAATTCCGCCAGCCTCACATCCCTTCACATAACAACAAAGCTCGTCCGAGCATGAACGCGATGAAGACACTTTCTCTCACCGCCTTGGCACTCGTCTTTTGTCTGCTGACGGGTTGGTCCGTACTAGCGGATCCCTCGGCGCCATTCAAACAGTTACCCGGGCGATGGGTTGGGCACGGCCGCCTCGGGCTGCAAGGCGGGAAGGTCGAGATCGTGAAGTGTCGCGCAACCTACTTCACGTCCGACGACGGCTCCGAACTCAAACAGAATGTGCGGTGCGCGTCCAAAAGTGGGAAAATCGAGGTGAAGAGCATCATCACCCACTCTGAGGGCAAGCTTACAGGTACGTGGAACGAACTCGTCTACAATCTTGGTGGAGCGCTCAGCGGCAACATCACCAAACGCGGCTTTCGTATTTCCGTCCGTGGGTCGGGTCTTGCAGCGAACATGGAAGTCGCCGTCTCCAAATCGAGGCAGATCATCGAGATCCAGTTCTTCGACAGCACGCTTATTGGTCTGTCGCTGTTGCTGCAAAAGGGCTAATCGGCGCGAAGCTTCAAAATAACTTCATGCCTGGCGGCAGCGGAAGACCACCCGTCATATCCTGCATCTTGGCTTGAAGCTGCGTCTCGACCTTAGCCTTGGCATCATGCGTGGCGGCGACGATCAGATCTTCCAGAATTTCTGTTTCGTCCGGCTTCATCAGACTTGTATCGATCTGCACCTTTTTCATATCGCCCTTGCCGGTGAGCGTGACTTTAACGAGGCCCGCACCCGCCTGTCCCTCGATTTCCAATGCAGAAAGCTCCTCTTGCATTTGCTGCATCCGGGCTTGCATCTCGCCGACCTGCTTCATCACGCCCATAAGATCTTTCATCAGTCGTCCTTTCCAACCCTACCGGACGCCCAACGCCCGGCGTGCGCTCGTTACCCAGTTCCTGTCTCATCCTCGCTGGGCCTCACCAATGGCCGTACGGCGGCGATCTTCGCGTCAGGAAACTCGTCTAGCACCGCCTTGACGGCCGGGTGCGCCTTGAGCGCCTCAAGCTCGGCGGCCTCGCGTTCGCGCTGCACGTCGCCAATGGCTCGTTCACCCGCCGTTTTCGACAACATCACAACCCAGCGTCGCCCGGTCCAGGAATTGAGCCTTTCGCGTAGCTCATTGGCGATCTGTGGCGGCGCGCCGGGCAATAGAAATATATCAATCGAGCCGGCGACCGCGTCGAACTTTACCAAACTCACGTGATCTTCCAGATGAACCTTGAGCTTTGCGTCGCGGTGCGCACCGACAAGGGCGACTACCTCGGCAAACGATGCCGGATTCGGCTTGCCGCCGACGGGCTGATCATCGTCTAGAAAAATAGGTTCCCCTTCATCATCCATCTTAGCAGGCTTATCGAAAACATCCGCCCCTGAAGCACCTGCAGACGGACCCCGGCCAGCGCTGCCGAGCGGCAGATCGCTGGAGGAGCCGTTGTCACTGCGCGGGGCCTGCGCGCCCGTTCGCGCGAGCGATCCAGGCCCGCCCAGCGAACGGATCACCTCGTCGGGGGCGGGAAGATCAGCCGTGTGCGCCAGGCGGATCAACACCATTTCGGCCGCCGCGCGCGCATTGGGTGCACGCGCCGCCTCCTCCCAGCCCTTCAGCAACATCTGCCACGCACGTGACAGTAGCGGCGTGGAAAGCCGCTCAGCCAAGCTTTGCGCGCGGCGTTTCTCTTCCGCGCTCAAGCCTTCGCTCCCTGCATCTGGGCCCACCGCCTTGCACCGCGCAGCCGCATGTACGGCCTCGGCAAGGTCGGCAAGGATTTGGCCGGGTTCCGCACCTGCCTGATGTAAGCCGTCGAGTTCTGCGAGTGCGGCCTTGGTGTCACCGCGGAACAGATGCTCCAAAAGGTCGAAGATGCGACCGCGATCGGCGAGGCCCAGCATGGCACGCACCGTCTCGGCGGTCACTTGGCCCTGTCCCATGGCAATGGCCTGATCGAGCAGCGAAAGACCATCGCGCACCGAACCTTCCGCCGCGCGCGCAATGATCGTCACGGCATCATCCGTCGCCTTTGCGCGCTCGTTAGCGATGATCATTTGGAAGTGTGCTGCAAGCTCGGGCACATCGACCCGGCGCAAGTCGAAGCGCTGACAGCGCGATAAAACCGTCACCGGGACTTTGCGGATCTCCGTCGTGGCGAAGATGAACTTCACATGCTCTGGTGGCTCCTCGAGCGTCTTCAAAAGGGCATTGAAGGCGCCCTTGGAGAGCATGTGGACCTCATCGATGATGAAGACCTTGGTACGCGCTAGCAGCGGCTTGTAGCGCGCGCTCTCGATCAGCTCGCGAATATTGTCGACGCCGGTGTGAGAGGCCGCGTCCATCTCGACGACATCCGGGTGACGGCTCTCCATAATATCCGCGCAGTGGCGACCCGGTTCGGTCAAATCGATGGTGGGCTCGTCAGGCGCGCCGTCGCGGCTGTAGTTAAGCGCACGGGCTATCAAGCGCGCCGTTGTGGTCTTGCCCACCCCCCGCACGCCGGTGAGCATATAGGCTTGCGCAATCCGCCCTGACGCGAACGCATTACGCAGCGTCTGGACCATGGCATCCTGGCCAATAAGATCTTCGAAGGTCTGCGGCCGATATTTGCGCGCGAGCACGACATAAGGCGCATCGCTGGCTGCCTTGCCGCCAGCAGTCTTGCTCTTTGTGCTATCGGATTTCTTCTTCGCCATGATTTACAGATATCGCGCTGAATTCCGGCCCATTGGGCCCCTGGCCATGAGCGCGGCCCGGCGCGAGCGCCGCCCCCGCGGAAGGCGCCGCATGGCTATGCGAACCGATGAGCACCCGTGAGCGAATATCAAGAGAGGCTGGCGGACGACCCGCGTCCTGATCGTTAGGGCTGCTTCCTTCCGGACCTGACCCGGTTGGCGAGGGATGCGTCCGCCGCCAACCTCCCCGCCGGATTATGGGGCGTCGAGCGGCACCTTACAACCCTACGGCAAATCAAGCCTGTTGAGGCTATACGCTGCGCCCGCCGTCGACCGCAAGCACAACGCCGGTAATAAATGACGAGGCCGGATCGGCGAGGAAGAGCGCCGCGTTGGCGATATCGTGAGGGCGCGACAATCGGCCCAAGGGAATCGTCGACATAAACTTTGCGCGATTTTCCGGCGTATCGGGCCGCCCCATGAATTTTGTCAAAAGACCCGTCTCCCCCATTACGGGGTTGATCGCGTTGACGCGGATCTGCTTGGGCGCAAGCTCCACTGCCATCGATTTTGTCAAAGTGATCACCGCGCCCTTGGAGCCATTGTACCAGGTAAGCCCGGGGCGCGGACGAACACCTGCCGTAGAGGCTGTGTTGATGATGACGCCGCCGCCGCGCTTTTCCATGCGCGGAACGACTGCAAGCGTCGCCAAATAGATCGACTTAACATTGACGGCGTAGATGCGATCGAACTCGGCCTCCGTTACATCGAGTAACGGTTGGTTGGCATGGGTTATGCCGGCGTTGTTGACCATGATGTCAACGCCCCCAAACGCCTCCGCGGCAGCTCTGACCAAGGCATCGACGTCTGCCTTTTGCGAAACATCGCAAGTCACGGCAATGGCGTTGTCGCCATAACCAGAGGCAACTTCGCTCACGCCTTCGCCATTGATGTCCGCCATCACTAGCTTGGCGCCCTCCAGAGCGAACCTCTCAGCGATCGCCCGGCCGAAGCCGGATGCCGCCCCCGTCACGATCGCAACCTTGCCTTCAAGCTTCATGGGCTGATTCTGACTCATCTGCCGCGGCGGCTCACGGGGATCTGTCCCGTCGCCGCAAGATGTGCTGCCTTCGCGCGATAGGGGCTGGCAGGGTAGGTACCAAGTACCTTCACCTCGCTGGAGAAGAACGATAGCTCCTCCAGCGCGAGCCGCACCAAACGGTCGGCGGGATGACCCTCGATGTCCGAATAGAACATGGTCGCGTTGAAGGTGCCTTCGAGCTGATAGCTCTCCAGCTTCATCATATTGACGCCGTTGGTCGCAAAGCCACCCAGTGCCTTGTAAAGCGCGGCGGGGACATTGCGCACACGAAAGATGAACGTGGTGATCACGGGACCGCTGCCGGGATCGGCGTCGTCGGGCTCGCCCGCAAGGATCACGAAGCGCGTTGTGTTGTGTAGCTCGTCCTCAACGTCGCTTGCGAGGATGTCGAGCCCATAGATTTCCGCTGCCAGACTGGATGCGATGGCTGCAAGTTCGGGGTCTTTTGCTTCGGCCACCACGCGCGCTGACCCGGCGGTATCAGCCTCCGGCACGGGAACCAGGCCCAACTCAGACAGCTTCTTGCGGCACTGGCCTAGCGCATGCGTGTGGCTCAAGACGCGCTTGATCGAATTCAGACCGGCACCGGGGACAGCCATAAGCTGGTGTCGCACACGCAGGAAGTGCTCGCCGACAATGTAGAGGTCGGCGTCCGGGAGAAGATGGTGAATGTCGGCGACTCGCCCCGCCACAGAATTCTCGATGGGAATCATGGCGTAACGCGCCTCGCCGGATCTCACCGCATGCAGTACTTCCTCAAACGTTGGGCAGGCGAGCGCGTCTAGATCCGGATAGGCCTCGCGGCAGGCGAGGTGCGAGTTGGCGCCGGGTTCACCCTGATAGGCGATACGCACGCCCGTGGTTTTCGTGGCGGCCGGATCGTTTCCGGCCGCAGTCACAGCTCCGCCGCGCTGAGGCGCCGCGCTGCTATGGCGGGAAGATTTTGACATGGTCATCGCGGGTGAAAGGCGCCAGGTCCGCACGTGGTATGCGGCCGTCAACTGGCGGGTGTGTCTTCGTTTTCGAGTAGGCGACGCGCCCGCTCAAGGTCGGCGGGAGTATCGACACCGAGTGGAACCGTGTCAACGATCGCGACATCAATGCGCATGCCAGCCTCCACCGCCCTTAACTGCTCCAGTTTTTCACGCTTCTCCAGGGTTGAGGGCTTGAGCGTGACGAACCGCTCCAACGCTGCCCGCCGGTACGCATAAATACCGATGTGATGATAGAGCGGCCCATCGCCATGGGGGGCACTCGCACGAGTGAAATAGAGCGCGCGGAGCTGGTCTGATTGGGGAAGCGGCGTGCCCACCACCTTGACGACGTTGGGATTGGTACGCTCCTCCTCCACGATTTCGCAAGCCAGTGTGACGATGTCCGGGCCTTTCTTGGCAAGGGGTGCCAAGCATGCGCGTATCAGATGCGGCTCGAGCGTCGGCAGATCGCCTTGCAGGTTCACGACGAACTGGGTGTACTCGTCTGGGTCGACGTGGCTTACCGCCTCGAACACCCTGTCGGAGCCCGAGGCATGATCGGCGCGTGTCATGATCGCCTCTCCGCCGGCCTCACGAACAGCATCGACGACCGCCTCAGCGTCTGTCGCGACAACGACACGCCCAGATTCGGCGGCCATCGCGCGGCGCCAGACGTGTACGATCATCGGCTCGCCGGCGATTTTGAGCATCGGCTTGCCAGGCAGGCGCGTCGCCTGCATTCGTGCTGGAATCACAATGAGGGCGTTCGACAATTTTTTCGTCCTCAGCTCAGCTAACCGCCGGTGACAATAGGTCTCGGACGATCGCTCTTAGAATGGACCATAGGTTTGTTGCAAGCCAAGACGGAATTTCTATAGTCGCGCCATATTGTGCGGCCTCATGAGGCCGAGGCGCTGAAGCTCTAAGGCACGATGGGATGGGCATGGATACCTTCGAATTCTCCAAGATTGCTGGGGCCGTGCTCTGCGTACTCCTTGTTATCGTTGGATCGCGTACCGCTCTGCAAATCATCGAAGAGAACCGAGGCCCGCAGAAGCCGGGCTACACGCTGCCCATGCCAGAGGTGGCAGCGCCGGGAAAAGAGCAGCCCGGAGTTGGTGAAGCCGTCCCGCCACCCGTCTCGTTGCCGGGCGTCCCGGAGGGCGATTTGCCAGCCGGCTTTGACCCCGTCGAGGCGGTACAATTGATGGCGGGTGCGGACATCGCCAACGGCAAGACGATCTTCAGAAAGTGCGTCGCCTGTCATTCGGGCGAGGAGGGAGGCCCCAATAAGGTCGGCCCCAATCTGTGGGCGATTGTCGGCCGTGCGAAAGCGAGCCATGAGGGATTTACTTATTCGGAGGCCATGAAGGCCAAGGGCAGCGACTGGACGCCGGTCGAGCTTGCGGCCTTCCTGCACAACCCGAAGGACTCCGTTCCGGGCACCAAAATGATCTTCACTGGAATCCCGGATGTCAGCGACGTGGCGGATTTGCTGTCTTATTTGAACACCTTGGGCGGCAAGCCTGCTCCGTAGTCAAAATGACAGCAAGTTAACTCGCGGCCTGGGCCGTATTTTGCGACGCTGGGTCGGCTTTCAGCGGCGTGGCTGGTAGATCGTATCGGGCACGCCCAAGGTTGTGCTTGCTACATGAGGCGAGTTGCCTGGTGCCACTCCCTCCAATAGCCGCTAAGGACAGCTCGTAAGAGGAAGGATAGCTCTGGTGTTATTGCGCCTCGATCTCCCCGCAAGTCTTCTGTTAGCAATTGCAAGTTTTGGCCTAGGCCTCGCTCCGGCGATGGCGCAAATGGAGATCGCTCCTATAGAGACGCAAGCTTTGCGGGCGCCGGCCGATCAGCTCAGTGAAGCTGCAGGTTCGAAGAGACATCATGCGCTATCGCTTGTTGGAGAACCC
>JAUWCP010000227.1 GCA_030609245.1 Hyphomicrobium sp. | reverse complement strand
GCCGGCAGGTAGCCAGCATCGTCGAGCATGTCGATCAGGTATTGGCCGATGATCCTCTCGGCGGGTTCTTTGAGAAGGAGAGGTAGCTGCTCGCTCAAGTGCTGACGTAGTGTGACGTCGTTGGCGACAAAGGCCTCGATGTTAACGTCGTCGTCCATTCCCGATGAGCGTTGGCGCAGCGAGGCCCAGCCTAACCCGCTCTGGTTGGGGCCAAGGTCGGCGGGTGCTGTGTCGGTAAAAACGTTCTCGTAGTCGGAATCAAAGCCGCTCTCTGGGTCTGCGGGCTTGGCAAGATCAAGCCAATTGTCGTCCGAGGGCGCAGATGGCTCCTCGGGCTTTGTCAACTCAGGAGTCTCTGTGTCCGCGCGCACTGGGTTCTCAGCATTCTCGTCGCGCTCCAAGAGTGGGTTACGCTCCAGCTCCGTATCGATGAACTCCATCAACTCGAGGTTTGATAGCTGCAAAAGACGGATGGCCTGCTGCAGTTGGGGTGTCATCACCAACTGCTGGCCCTGTCTCAGTTCCAGCTTCGCCGAAAGCGCCATGCGCCTAACCTACGTATCCAAGCCTAGCTGACTACATGATAGCCGGAAATCATCAGCGCGCATTAGCGAACATGTCGCCAAGGTACACTCTGCGCACATCGTCGTTCGAAATGATTTCTTCCGGCTTACCTTGTGTCAGAACTTGACCATCGTAGATGATATACGCCCGATCGATTAAGCTTAACGTTTCGCGAACGTTATGATCAGTGATCAGAACGCCGATGCCACGCTCGGTCAAATGGCGCACCAGCTCCTGAATGTCGCCGACCGCAATCGGATCGATGCCGGCAAAGGGCTCGTCCAGCAACATGAAGGAGGGACCCGAAGCGAGCGCGCGCGCAATCTCGCAGCGCCGACGCTCGCCGCCCGAGAGCGCAATCGAGGGCGACTTTCTCAAATGCGAGATGCGGAATTCATCGAGCAGACTATCCAGTTGCTCCTTGCGCCGCTTCGCTGACGGTTCCACCAGCTCCAGCACCGCCATGATATTCTTCTCCACCGAAAGGCCCCGGAAGATAGAGGCCTCCTGCGGCAGATATCCGATACCAAGCCGGGCACGACGGTACATTGGAAGATTCGTGACGTTTTGGCCGTCGATAGTGATGTGTCCAGAATCAGCAGGGACAAGGCCCGTGATCATGTAGAAGACGGTCGTCTTGCCGGCACCATTCGGGCCCAAGAGCCCGACGGACTCGCCACGCCCGACCGCAAGGCTGATGCCCTTCACCACCATGCGCTTCTTGTAGGTTTTCTGCACGTGATGGATCGTCAGCCACCCTTGCGCGCCCAATTGTTGCTCGGAGCCTTCGGCGGCAGCAGCGCCATTCCCCTGCGCGTCGGCGTCCGCCCGCTTTGCGGCCCGGTCGAGCTTCGATCCGAATGCAAGAATTTTGGGCACTGCTAGAAAACCTCGACTTATGCGCGTGGGGCCAGCGTTCGCCGCGCCATCGTGCGCGCTTCGCCGCTCGTGTCAATCTGCGGTAGCCTCAGGGTGAGCGCAGCTCTGACGCCCAGTTTGGCGCGGTGGACGCATTATCGCTTGGCTTCACGGCCGAATTGGCACCGTTCTTTGTCTTGCCCTTCATGAATTGCGGATAGAATACGGCGCTTGGCCTCGCCCCCTTCAGGGGGCCTTGCACGGTCACGCCACGGTCCGATCCTTTGTCGCCTGGGGCTGCCGTCGCGGTCCAGGACGCACCTGGGTCATTTTGAATGACGCTCTTGCCCGTTGTCATATCGATTGTCAGACGCGTGCCGCGGACGACGTTCTTTTCCCGTGTGAGAACGACGTCACCTCCCAGAGTCACGGTGTTCTTCGTGACATCAAAGACAGCCCAATCACCAGTCGCCTTCTGACCGCCTTTCGACGTAACGATGACTTTTCCGCGTGCCTCGATGCGCGTTAGCGTGGCGGGTTGCTCCTTCCCCGTTTTGCCCGAGTCCCCGGGCTTCAAGGCGAGCCCTGCCGCGCCGGCGTACGTCGCGTGAAGCTCAGACGTGCGCACCGCGAAATCACCCTGCTTGGCGCGTACATCGCCGCGGAACTTGGCGACCTTGGCGTTGTCATCGACATCGAGCCTGTCGGCCTCAATATCGATGGGTGCGTTGGGATCTGTCTTGAAGATGCCGGTTGCTGCGTTTGCCCCGGCGACAACTGCTTTCTTCAGAGCAGCCGTCGTGCCCTGGTTTCCTGCTGGTTTAGCGTTACCACCAAAAAAACGCGCCGTGATGCGACCGTCAGCGCCTGCGGGAGACGTAAGCTGCGTGTGACCCTTGGAGCGCTCAACGAACAGCCTGCCGCCTTTAAGCTCGTTACGGCCCTGGTTGACGACGACGTTTCCCGTCAAAAGGATCGTGTTGGCGCGCTGGTCGATTTTTGCGGCATCGCTGGTAACGCGGCGATCTTCGCCCGATGTCATCACCACGTCGCCGGTCAGCACCGTGACCTCCTTGACTGCATCGTAGTCGAGGCTCTGGCTCGTGACGCGGTCCTTCGGCGCCCGTGTCATGACTACGGGCGACGTTGATTGGATGCGGCGCAGCTTAGTGCCGGAAGAGGCACCGTTTGCAGTGCGCCCAGCCCCTTGCGCCGCCCCTCCTTCATAGCTCACCTGAAGTGCGGCCGTTTCCAAAGTGGCGTCCCCCTGCACCGCTCGAACGGTGCCCGAAAAGATCGCGGTCTTCGCGGTGTCGTTGATGTCCAAACGGTCGGCGGTGATATCGATGGGGCCGTTTCCAGCACCTATGATTGGAACATCGGCCGAAGGCGCCGCCTTGGCTGCAGCCTTTGTTTGCGAATTATTTTGCGGAACGAGACGCGATTGAACCGCGTCGATGAATGTCATCTCATGGCTCTTGGTATTTATCGTCATGCGGTTGGAGCGGATCGAACCTGCCGGCATCTCGACGACGACCGGCTCCTTGGTTGTGATTACGTTAGTTTTGGTGAGGATCGTTGCGCGCGACAGCCGGGCGTGCATGCCATTGTCAGATACGATGTCGATGCCATCCATTAACTCAAGCACGCCTTTCTTTGTATCGTAGACGCCGCGCGTAGCTGTGAGGTGCGTTTTGACCTTTTTCGCGTCGGTCAAGTCGCCCTTAATCCCTTCGAGTTTGATGTTCGTGGTGTCGAGGAAATCCTGCACGGCCGTATCTGCGGTGACGACATATGAGCCGCCATCCTTGTTGAACCCCTCGTAGCGGGGGTTATGCATCGTGAGGTTTTCCGGGATGATATTTGGCAGGGCGAGTTGCGGCAGACCTTCCATCCAGCCGATGGTCTCCATCATGGTCAGCGCGTAAACCAGAACGACGGCGGTGCCACTAAGCGGCAGCAACCAGCGCAGCGCGCGCACGACGATCGTGTGCCGGCGCGCGCGCGCGAAGTTTTTCGTCCGGTCGCGCCCAGGCATGTCAAATGCGGTCGCGCGGGTTCGTCCGCGATGCCGCTCAAGATCGGTCGTCGTTGCCATACGCTCTGTCGGAAGAAGCCGACCATCGGCTTGATTGCCCACAATCACTGCCAATTGGGGTGATATTGGGACTCAATTCAAGAGGCCAGATGTCTGGAAAATTGGTATCACAAAGCCACTTACGGGCTGCGATGTGCCCCTCAATGGGAAAAAATGTCCTCTCCCGAAAACCCCGCCAGGTCGAGGCGTGCTCGGATCGGCAGGAAGCGAAATGCGGCTTCGGCAAACGCGCGCCTACCATCGCGATCGAGCATAGCGTCGAGCTTGTCCTTTAAAGCGTGGAGGTGAAGCACGTCGGAGGCCGCGTAGGCGAGCTGCTGCTGGGACAGCTCCTTTGCGGCCCAATCTGAGCTTTGCTGCTGCTTGGATAACTCAATGCCCAGGAGTTCGGCCGTT
>JAUWCP010000186.1 GCA_030609245.1 Hyphomicrobium sp. | reverse complement strand
CCATCTATTCGAAACCTACCTCGGCGTTTGGATCACGCGAGGAAATGACAGTACGGCTATGGAGCAAGGCGGCATGATTGAAGCGAGTATGAGAAGTGTTCGGCGTAACCTGAGGGGTCAGGACAATGTTGCCCGCTAAACAGAGCGCCAACCGCGCTGACAATGACGTCTTCGCCCATTACGAATCCAACGTCCAATCGTACGCACGCGCATTTCCGCAAATCTTCACGCGGGCGCTGGGTAGCGAGATGTGGGATGTGAACGGGCGGCGCTATTTGGACTTTCTTTCAGGCGCCGGATCGCTGAACTTTGGGCATAACAATCCCGTTCTTAAGCAAGCGCTGATCGACTATATCGTCCAAGACGGGATCACTCATAGTCTTGATCTGCACACGGTGGCCAAGGCGCAATTCCTTGAGGCGATGCAGGAGATTGTGCTGAGGCCGCGCGGTCTCGACTATGTTGTCCAGTTTACTGGCCCTACCGGCACGAACTCGGTCGAAGCAGCCCTAAAGATTGCGCGCAAAGCGACGGGGCGCACCAACATCATCTACTTCACAAATGGTTTTCATGGCGTGTCCCTAGGTGCCTTGTCGGTCACAGGCAACGAGTTCTACCGGCGCGCGGCCGGCGTGCCACTGCCAAATGCGATTTCGATGCCTTACGAGGGCCATCTTGGAGACGGCGTAGACACGATTGATCATCTCGATCGCGCGTTGTCCGATCCGTTCAATGGTATCGAGCTGCCCGCCGCAGTGATCCTCGAAGTGGTCCAAGGCGAGGGCGGTCTCAACGCTGTGAGCATCGAATGGCTCAAGCGCCTCGATGCACTGTGCAATAAGAAGGGCATCGTTCTTATCATTGACGACATTCAGGCGGGATGCGGCCGCACCGGCTCGTTCTTCAGCTTCGAGCCGGCGGGCATAAACCCCGATATCGTCACGTTGTCGAAGTCGCTTTCCGGATACGGTCTGCCTTGCGCGGTCGTGCTGCTCAAGCGCTCGCTGGATGTGTGGGAGCCTGGTCAGCACAACGGCACCTTCCGCGGCAACAACCACGCGTTCATTACGGCCACGGCAATGCTGAACCACTACTGGCGGACGACAGAGTTCGCCGAGAGTGTGGTCGAGAAGGGCAGATATCTTGGTAATCGTCTGCAATCGCTGGTGGACTGCTTTTCCCCGCATCTTATCGAGGTGCGCGGGCGGGGCATGATGATTGGCGTGGCTTGCGCCGATCCAAAGCGGGCCGCCGCCATTACGTCGAATGCTTTCGAGCAAGGCCTTGTCATCGAGCGCAGCGGGGCTGAGGATGAAGTGATCAAATGCATGATGCCGCTCACGACCTCGTATCCCGAATTGGACGAGGGTGTCGACATATTGGCGCGTGTCATTGCCGAAGAGTTGGGCGTGCGTACGCTCAGGAGCCGAAAGGCTGTGAGCACGCGCTCGGGGCATGATTTCGAACTCCAGGTCTGACCCAAGGCGTGAAAGCGGGGCCTCTATGCTCGTCTGCAATACTGCGGACAACGCCATTCGTTGGAAAGACGGCGAGAGGCTCGACCATCTCTTCGAACGGCGTTGCGATCAGCTTGAGGCAGAAGGCGAGCAGGATCACTTAGCGATCGACACGGGCGAGGTCACCTTGACCTTTCGCGATCTCGATGATCGCGCAAACCAGGCAGCCCGCTATCTTCTCGAACAAGGCATCGGGTCCGGCGACCGCGTTGCACTGCTGTTCGACAAGTCCGTTGAAACGTATGTGGCCCTCCTAGCGGTGTTGAAGGTCAATGCCGCCTACCTTCCGCTCGACGCAAGTTTTCCCAAAGAGCGCATCGGTTTCATCCTGCAGGACGCGGGCGTGAAAGCTATCGTTTCGCTGTTGGACTTTCGCGCGGCGCTCGATGCGTTCGCACTTCCGCTCATCTTACTCGATGATGCCAAGGCCGCGATCGATGCCAAAGCAAAGAGGCGCCTGACAGAGGTTGAGCGGGAGCCGCCGGTAAACGAACTTTGCTACATCGTCTATACGTCTGGGACGACTGGCAACCCCAAGGGTGTTGCCATCGGGCATCCGAGCATCTGCAACTTCGTCAAGGTCGCCGCCGAAGTCTACGGAATCGAGCCCCGCGATCGCGTCTACCAAGGTATGACCATCGCCTTTGATTTCTCGGTAGAGGAGCTTTGGGTCCCACTGATCAGCGGGGCTACGCTGGTGCCCGGAAGTGCAGGAACGAGTCTCGTCGGCGACGACTTAGAGGCGTTTCTCCGCGCAAACAAAGTCACGGTTCTGTGCTGCGTCCCAACTCTGCTTGCAACCATCGAGCAGGACTTGCCAGACCTGCGTATCTTGCTCGCTTCAGGTGAGGCGTGCCCGCAAAACCTAGTCGAGCGCTGGCATCGCCCTGGACGCACGATCCTTAATGCCTATGGGCCCACCGAAGCTACGGTTACAGCGACGTTGGCAAAACTGTATCCCGGTAAGCCGGTTACGATCGGCCCTCCGCTACCGACGTACACCATTGTCATCCTGGATGAGAACAAGGACGAGGCGCTTAAGAAGGGTGCGCTCGGCGAGATTGGCATTGCAGGCATCGGCCTTGCCGACGGCTACCTGAATAGAAGCGATATTACGGAGAAGAAGTTCATTCCGGACTTCCTCAACATTTCAAACAACCCCTCGAAGCGCATTTACAGGACAGGTGACGTCGGCCGCATCAACGATCAGGACGAGGTCGAGTTTCACGGGCGCATCGACACGCAGGTGAAGGTGCGCGGGTATCGCATTGAGCTGGGCGAGATCGAAGCGGTCATCTCGCAGATGCCGCAAGTCGCTCAAGCCGTTGTGCACACGTATGAGCCTCAACCCGGAACGGTGGAGCTGGTCGCCTACTACACGCGGCATCAGGGCGCGTCCGAATTGTTGCTTGGAGAGGCTGCACAGACGCTGCGTGCGCGTCTGCCTGGTTACATGATCCCCGCCTATTTTGAGGAGCTGCCGGCGATTCCCATGACGGGAAGCAACAAGGCCGATCGCAAGAGCCTGCCCGCACCGAGTGGCCCACGCCTCGCGGTCGGCAGCGGTCATTTCGTTGCACCCAGAACGCAGACGGAAGAAGCTCTGGCCCGAGCGCTCATGCCTGTGATGAACTTCGATCGCGTTTCGGTCAAAGACAATTTCTTTCACGATCTGGGGGCGCATTCACTGCTTATGGCTCGCTTCTGCTCCGCAATCCGGCGCGAACAGGCCATGTCCAACGTCTCGATGAAGGACATCTACCTCAACCCGACGATTGAGAAACTCGCCCAACATCTCAGCTCGCGGGCTGAGGAGGTGGTCGTTGAGGAAAAGCGTGACCCTCTACGCATTCCTTCCAATCTGGAATACTACGGATGTGGTGTGCTGCAGTTCGTTTTCTATCTGTTGTTCGGTATGTCCACGCTGTGGGTTCTCGCGAACGGGATCTCGTGGACCTATGCGGCGATGGGCAACGCAGGAGAACTCTACGTACGCATTGTTGTGTTCAACGTCGCACTCTTTGTCGGACTGAGTGCGCTCCCGATTGCCGCGAAGTGGCTCTTGGTGGGGCGATGGAGACAGGAGGTCTTTCCCGTCTGGGGCCTGCGCTACCTTCGCTTGTGGATCGTCAAGACGCTTATTCGTAGCGCGCCTGTCGCCGTATTCTCCGGCAGCCCCATCTACAATGTCTATTTGCGCTTGCTTGGAGCACGCGTGGGTCGCAACGCCGTGATCGAGTCGCGAGTCGTTCCGGTTTGCACCGACCTCATTTCAATTGGCGAGAACTCGGTTATCCGGAAGGACGCCATCTTGACGGGGTATCGGGCTCAATCCAACCGGATCTATACGGGTCCGGTTCGGATTGGCGACAATGCATTTGTCGGCGCCGCAAGCGTGCTGGATATCGACACCGTTATGGAGGATGGCACTCAACTGGGCCATGCCTCCTCGCTGCAAAGCGGTCAGCGCGCCATCAAGGGAAAGCGCTACCATGGCTCTCCCGCGCAAGAGACCACGGCCAATTACTGCGACATTGATCCGAAGAGCTGCACGCCGCTGCGGCGCGGGCTTTATTCGGCCTTTCAGCTGATAGGCGTGTTGGCCATCTATATGCCGCTGTCCGTGATGGCCATCTACTATCTTTATTCATCGCTTGTCGGACAATCGATCGGCGCTGAGATCAATCTTGAAGCCCCATGGGCTGGGTTGCTCTCTCTGGCCGTTACAGTGCTGTTTGTAAGCGCGGCCCTGTTCTTTGGGGCGTTGCTCGTTGGGCTGCTGATCGTCGGCCTTATCCCAAGGCTGCTCCGGCCCCTTTTGGCTACGGACAGGACGTATGTGCTCTATGGCGCGCAGTACGCCATCTATCGCACCATCGCTTTGCTCAGCAATTCACCCGTCTACAATCTCTTGTTCGGCGACAGCAATTACATCGTCACTTACTTGCGCTGGATCGGATACCGTTTGAACGCGGTTGTGCAGACCGGCTCAAACTTTGGGTGTAATCAGCGCCACGACAATCCTTTTCTATGCAGCGTTGGCAGCGGGACGATGGTCTCTGACGGTCTGACCATGACCAATGCCGTGATGTCGAGTTCGTCGTTTAAGCTCTCCGAGGTCAAGCTCGGCGAGAAAAACTACGTAGGCAACAGAGTCCACTACCCCGCTGGAGGCAAGACCGGCGCCAACTGCCTTCTTGGAACGAAGGTCATGGTGCCGATTGATGGTCCCATACGCGAGAATATCGGGCTGCTCGGTTCGCCTCCCTTCGAAATTCCACGCGTGGTGGATAGAGACAAGCTCGCCGTCGGGATGGTCGAAGGCGAGGCGCGCAGGCAGCGGATCGCTAAGAAGGTTTGGCACAATAGCGTTACGATCGTTGCGTTCTTGCTGTGCCACTGGCTGCACTTCTTTGTCCTCATGTTCGCCGGCTACGTCGGGCTGCTGTACTACCCGG
>JAUWCP010000358.1 GCA_030609245.1 Hyphomicrobium sp. | reverse complement strand
GATCCTGCGGCGCTTTTCGCGATTGCGTCTTCCAACTCCGCCAACTCTTCTTTGAGCTTGGCGAGAACCGGGGATAGTGATGGCCAGTCGAACCCGACCTTTGCGGCTTTGTTCTGCAACTTGATGGCACGCGTAAGTGCGGGGAGGGCGGCCGGCACTTCGTCAAGCAGGCTCCCAGCGGAAGCTTCGTCACCTTTCTCCTGTGCCTTGATGCGATCCCAGAAACCGGGCGCGGCACCGGCTGCGCGCTCCTCAGCCGTGCCAAACACGTGCGGGTGGCGGCGGATCATTTTGGTCGTTATGGCGTCCACGACGTCGTCAAATGCGAACGCGTCCTGCTCTTGCGCCATGCGGGCGTGATAGACAACCTGGAGCAAAAGATCGCCCAGCTCGTCCTTGAGTCCGGCGATATCATCGTGCGCGATTGCGTCGGCCACCTCGTAGGCTTCCTCGATCGTGTAAGGCGCGATCGTCGCAAACGTCTGCTCAAGGTCCCACGGACAGCCTGTGCCGGGTGTACGCAGCGCCGCCATGACGGCGAGCAGATCGGGGAGGGTCTTCTTTGCACCGTTGTTGTCCACCAGCATTGCTCTCCGATAAGGTACGCCTCAGACAGGGGAAGGCGTCTTTAGAAACGCCAGCCAATCCGGGGGCGATATGATCGTGATGCGCATCCTCGTCAATGCCTTCATCATGGCGGCCGAACTGGCGGCGGTCGCAGGCGTTGCTGCGTTGGGGTATCAATACCCGTTCATTTTCGCCGGTGCGACCGCTGGCTTGAGTTTCCTACTGGGGCTGCGGCTTGAAGTGGCGAGATTGCGCTACGAGCTGCCGTTCTACTTTGCAGGCGCTATAAAACGCAGCGCGATCTTCACAGGCATCGTGGGGTCAGTGGAGGCCGTCCTCAAAGGGGTGCTGGCGGGCGTTGCAGCGCTGTTCACATTTTCTGGCACCGATCACGACCGGCTCTTCTGGGTCGCCATCCTGTTCGGCGTCTGCGTCTATGTCGGCGCCAGCGCGCTACGTTTCTTATCGATTAAAGTCGACGCCCTGCCTATGCGCTGGGGCTATTTCCGCCTTGCCGCGATGCTCGGGCTTCTGTTTTCGGCGGGGCTCGCATTGTTCACCCTGCTTGGCGTGCTGGCGACACCCAGTGTCGCCGACATCGGCTGGAAGATCATCTTCGATATGCCACCGCGGCCCACGGTGGAGCAGGCCAGTGAGCTCCTCTTCCAAATCAAGCAAGCCTTCGACGACTTCATTGTCACAGCGCTGAGCGTGTTCGTGAACCAGGACGTCGCACGGCTCATTGGTATTGTCATCAGTGTGAATGTGCTCTCAGGTTTCGTTAGCGCAATCTATGCCGCGATCATCTCAACGGGCGTACGCCAGGCCGAACAGGCGCTGCTGTCAGGCAGTCGGGATGGTGAGGGAGGTGGGTGATTAACCGGTTTCGGTGCGGTTGAGCAATCCCGAAAACGGCTCGTGGCGCGCAGACCGGCTGGCTCCGTCACCAACACTCCATTCGCATAATATATATTATGGAAAATACTTACATAAGAGGCTTTATTATCAATAGCTTAATATCTGTTCCAATCGGCTATAATCTGTGCCCTCAAAGCGCAGCCAT
>JAUWCP010000283.1 GCA_030609245.1 Hyphomicrobium sp. | reverse complement strand
CTCAACCGGCGACCCTATCTTCCCTCGAAACGATCTGCGGTTGACCTCCGTGGGTAAGTCTAACGGGCTAATTCGCCATTCGCACGGATATAAGGATGAACGCGACCCCTCGCTCGTGAGGTGCGCAGAAACCAATGCACGGCCTGTTTTCAACAAATTACAGGGCGTTGGCCGGCATCTGCAGAGCAATGATTGCAAACCTTGTTACAAAATTTGATCACGGGGCAGCCCCGGCGATCGTCTTCTATTCTGCCAGCCGCTTCGCTATCGCGCGTGTAGTTGGTGCGCGCAGAACAATCCTTGCGGGAATCAGAATGCCAAATGCGCTTCGGCTCTTCGGGTCACCGCGATCCAGCCCGCGCTCACTGAAGATGGTTTGGCCAACGAGCCTTGGGTCGATAAGGTCGCTGGGCGCCTATTGACCTCGTTCGAATGTTACGCCAGCGCGCTTAGTGCCAAACGCTAAGCGGAAGAACCACCCCACGAGATGCACTCGGTGATGGCACACCTTCACGCAGTCATCAGCACCTCAGGCGGCCGGCGCTTCACGGCGAAAAGGTAACAATATCCATGGCCTACCAGCCCATTGAGAACTACGGAATGATCGGCGACATGCACACGGTCGCGCTTGTGGGAATCAATGGCTCCATCGACTGGCTGTGCGTTCCCGACTTTGATTCACCCAGCATCTTTGCAGCCATTCTCGATGACAAGAAAGGCGGGCATTTCAAGATTGCTCCCGTTGGCGATGATATCGTCTGCAAGCAGTTCTATTGGCCAGAAACCAATGTCCTTATTACCCGCTTTCTGACCCCCGGCGGCGCGGCGGAACTGACCGACTTCATGCCCGCAGGACGCGCTGTTTCCGGCGATCGTCATCGTCATCAAATCATCAGGCGAGTGACCGCCATGCTCGGCCCGCTAACGTTTCGAATGGAGTGCCGGCCAGCATTCAACTATGCCCGCGACACACACGAAACAAAAGTCAGTAACGAAGGCGCAACATTTAGATCGCCATCGCTGACCGTGGGGCTTGCCTCAACAATACCGCTCGAAGAGCAGGATGGGTACGTCGTCTCCGAGTTCACACTTGCTCAAGGCGAGACCGCCGTATTCGTGCTCGGCCACGTTCCACCGGATTTGGATAGCGACTTTGGCTTGTCGCCGGACGAAGCAGAGGACTTGTTTCGACGCACCGTCGCGTATTGGCGCGACTGGGTTGGCAAGTGCCAGTACACAGGACGTTGGCGCGAGATCGTTCACCGTTCGGCACTTGCACTGAAGCTGCTGACCTATGAACCGACCGGCGCCATCGTCGCTGCGCCGACGTGCGGTTTGCCTGAGGGCATAGGCGGAACGCGCAACTGGGACTACCGGTTTACGTGGATCCGGGATGCCGCATTCACAGTCTACGCATTCATTCGACTTGGCTTCACGGACGAAGCCGAGCAGTTCATGAATTTCCTATCTGAACTGTGCAAGGAACCGGGACCAGACGGCTCTCTACAGATCATGTATGGGATCGATGGGCGCAAGAAGCTTACCGAAGAAACTCTCGACCATTTCGACGGCTACATGGGATCGAAGCCGGTGCGGATCGGCAACAGCGCTTATGATCAATTGCAGCTCGATATCTATGGAGAGCTGCTAGACGCGGTCTATCTCTACAACAAGCACGGCGCTCCAATTTCCTATGACATGTGGACGTCGCTTAGGACGTTGACCGATTGGGTCTGTGATAATTGGCAACGGCCCGACGAGGGTATCTGGGAGGTCCGGGGAGGCCAGCAACAGTTTGTTTATTCCAAACTGATGTGCTGGGTCGCAGTGGATCGATCTATCCGCCTTGCCGACAAGCGATCATTTCCAGCGCCGCGAGAGCGCTGGCTCAAGGTACGCGACAAGATCTATGAAGACATCATGCAGAAGGGCTGGAGCGAAAGCCGACAGGCGTTCGTTCAACACTACGGAAGCACCTCGCTCGACGCTGCCAATTTGATGCTGCCGCTAACATTCTTCGTGTCCCCGGCCGACCCTCGCATGCTGAGCACCTTGGATGCCACACTTCTTCCCCCTGAGAAGGGCGGCCTGACCGCAAATAGTTTGGTCTACCGCTATAACCTCGGGGAGGCGGCTGACGGCCTTGATGGCGAAGAGGGGACCTTCAACATCTGCACGTTCTGGCTGGTCGAGGCGCTAACCCGTGCCGGCCGGCATGACCGGAAGCGGCTTGAACAGGCTCGGCTGATGTTTGAACGCATGCTCGGATTTGCCAATCACCTCGGACTTTACGCCGAGGAGACGGGTCATCGCGGCGAGGCCCTTGGCAATTTCCCCCAGGCCTTTACTCATCTGGCGTTGATCAGCTCTGCGTTTAATCTCGACCGCGCATTGGGACCGGGGGCGTAACACTATCGTCCAGGCCATAGTGGGTGGCGCGCGCCCAATGAAGTGCGCTTGAACGGCGCGCGCGTGGGTGCTCAAAGCTACGGAGCCCCAGCCGGAAAAAAGAAAGCGCAATGTCCCCCACAGCAACTGACCTGCGCAAAATGACACCTCTGCATGCAGGCTTGGGTACGCTATGAGAGCGCGCCATGAATGAAGATACGCCAAAAGAAGATGCGCGCGCAGCCGGCACGAGCGCCCCGCAGGCGGGCCCCACGGCATTCGAGCAGGCGGAACGGGACGCCCGGGACCGGATGAAGGCGATCGGCCTTATGTTCGTGGCGCTCGTGCTCTTCTCCGGTCTCGACACCTCGGCCAAGTATCTCGCGACGCGCTCCTCGCTTCCCATCGTCCAAATCGCTTGGATGCGATTTGCAGGACAATTCCTGCTGATGTTGACGCTGTTGAGTGTTCTGCCTCTTTCCGCACTGCTTGGCACGCGCAAGCTGAAGCTTGAGATCGTGCGCTCGGTCCTGATGGCTATGACGACAGTCTTCAACTTCCTCGCGCTTGAACATCTAAGGCTCGACCAGACGGTAACGGTTGTCTTTCTCGCGCCGTTGGTCGTTGCGCTTCTTGCCGGGCCGTTCCTGGGAGAATGGATTGGCTGG
>JAUWCP010000016.1 GCA_030609245.1 Hyphomicrobium sp. | reverse complement strand
GTGGCTGTCTAGGTCCCAGGTTGGCAGCACCTCGATCTGCATCGCCTTGTCGGGCTCGCCGTGGCGCTCCTTGCGGATAGCCCAGGCGTACATGTTCTTGGGCACGTGGCCGAGCGGCGGAATTTCGCCGATCTCGTACAGGTCCTTCTTGGCGGCAACGCGCGCCGGCGCACCCATGACGGCTTCGGTTGTTGTCGCGGCGCTTTGGCTCGACATTCCTTGCTCCCCTTCTGGCGTTCCCGCCCCTGGCGGGCCGATTTTGCACTGCGGTAACATGGCCGCACTATTTCCCGGCCGTTTCAAGCACGTTTTTGCGCTGCAATGAAGAGGCAGGCCTGCGGCAAGGGGCAGCCTTTTAACCCAAAATTAACTTCTACTAACAACTCAGAATTAATATTTGTTCAATTTAATCGGAATGCGTGTAGTCCGCTCCCGCTGGCCTAAAACCCTCTGCGGGGCCGTAAAACTAAGGGAATACCATGCTCGAGGTACTGTCCCGGGCCATCGACGTCGACACCTTCACCCTCCTATCCGTGGCGGCCCTTTCGGGCTGGGCTGGCTTACTCCTCATGTTCGTCCAGCCAAAAAGGATGCTGGCGCTGGCACTTATGCCTGGCTTCGTGGTGGGGGCCCTCGCCGCCAACTATTTTTTCCTGGAATACGGCGTCTATCTCACGTCCGAGAACGAAACCAACGTCGTTCTTGCCAGCACCATTGGCGTTAGTGTCGCACTGCTCATCATGATCGCCCTCCTGCACTTGATGGGCGCAATCAACAAAATGCGGCTTCAAAGCTACAAAATCCCGCACTGACCGGGCGCACGCGTCGCGTTGCGCCAAAGGTCGTTTTGCATTGCAATTGCAGTCGGGTACGTTAAGTGAACACGCTTAATCGCCCCGGTTGAGGATGAGGCATGCGCGAGAACAAAAGCGGCGTAGCGGGGCCCGCACGTCCGCAAGACACTGGAAAAGGGGAGCCCGACAAGCCCTGGATCTTCCGCACCTACGCGGGCCACTCCACGGCGACGAAGTCGAACGAACTCTATCGCAAGAACTTGGCGAAAGGCCAAACCGGCCTGTCCATCGCCTTCGACCTGCCCACCCAGACGGGCTACGACAGCGATTACGAGCTCTCCAAGGGTGAAGTCGGCAAGGTGGGCACGCCCATCTCCCACATTGGCGACATGCGCGCGCTGCTCACGGGCATCCCGCTCGACCAGATGAATACGTCGATGACGATCAACGCGACGGCAGCTTGGCTGTTGTCGCTTTATGTCGCGGTGGCGGACGAGCAAGGTGCATCGCGCTCCAAACTGACGGGCACCATCCAGAACGACATCATCAAGGAGTATCTTTCGCGCGGAACCTATGTATTCCCGCCCGAACCGTCGCTCCGCCTGATCAAGGATACGATCGTCTTTTCCACTCGAGAGCTCGTGAAGTGGAACCCGACCAACGTGTGCTCCTACCACTTGCAGGAAGCGGGCGCGACGCCGGTGCAGGAACTCGCCTATGCGCTTGCGACCGCGCAGGCCGTGCTCGACCGGGTGAAGGCATCAGGCGAGGTGAAGCCGGAGGATTTCGGTGCAGTGGTCGGCCGCGTTTCGTTCTTTGTGAATGCGGGTCTCCGGTTCATCACGGAGATCTGCAAGATGCGCGCATTCGTAGAGCTTTGGGACGAGATCACCAAGGAGCGCTATGGCGTCACCAATCCCAAGTTTCGCCGCTTCCGCTACGGCGTGCAGGTGAATTCTCTCGGCCTCACCGAGCAGCAGGCTGAGAATAACGTCTATCGCATTCTGCTGGAGATGCTGTCGGTCACGCTTTCCAAGAAGGCACGCGCGCGTGCGGTGCAGTTGCCGGCCTGGAACGAGGCCATGGGCCTGCCGCGCCCGTGGGATCAGCAATGGTCGCTGCGCATGCAGCAGATCCTCGCATACGAAACGGACCTGCTCGATTACGGCGATATCTTCGACGGCTCGACTGCGATCGCGGCAGAAGTGGCCAAGCTCAAAGACGAGGCAAGGGCTGAGCTTTCCACCATCGATGCTATGGGCGGCGCCGTGGAAGCCATTGACTACATGAAGCGACGCCTGGTGGAGAGCAACACCGAGCGACTGCGCCACATTGAAACGGGCGAGCAGATCGTTGTTGGCGTCAACCGCTGGACCGAGACCGAACAATCGCCGCTCTCCTCAGGCGGAGATTCGGTGCTGGTCATCGATCCGGCTGTCGAAAAAGAGCAGGTCGAACGGTTGCAAACTTGGCGTGCTCAACGCGACAATAAAGCGGTGGAGGCCGGGCTTGCCGATCTGGAGCGCGCCGCGAAGGAGGGTCGCAACATCATGGAACCGTCGATCGTGTGCGCGAAGGCCGGCGTCACGACAGGGGAATGGGGCGCGACATTGCGCAAGGTGTTCGGCGAGTACCGGGCGCCGACCGGCGTGGCACAAGCCGCAGCCCAGTGCGACGGCGCGGGCCTCGAAAACGTCCGAGAAGCAGTGGAGAGAGTGTCTACGAAGCTGGGGCGGCGATTGAAGTTTCTCGTCGGCAAACCGGGCCTCGATGGTCACTCGAATGGTGCAGAGCAAATTGCCGTGCGCGCGCGCGACTGCGGCATGGAAGTTGTCTACGAGGGCATCCGCCTCACGCCGGCGCAAATCGCACGCGCCGCGCTCGATGAAACCGTTCATGTGGTCGGCCTGTCCATCCTGTCGGGTAGCCATATGCCGTTGGTGCGGGAAGTTGTGGAACGCATGCGCGCCGAAGGGCTCGACGATGTACCTGTCGTCGTTGGCGGCATCATCCCGCCAGAGGACGCCAAGACGCTAAAAGCGATGGGCGTCGCGGCCGTCTATACGCCGAAGGACTTCCAGCTCAACGACATCATGGCTGACATCGTCAAGCTTGTTTCGGCCGAAACCCGGGCTGCTTAAATGCTACAGGAAGATCCAACGGGATCGCTGGCGCCGCGCCAAGGGCACCTGAGCTAGCTCGGATTTTTGGGCTTTGTCGCCTCGCCCCTGAGGGAGATGGGTTCTTTAAGCACGCCACCCAAATATAGCCGCTGCACAGCGACATCGATGACGATGGCGAGCGGATAGCCAAGCATGAGCCCCAAGGGCCCGAAGAGTATGCCCAGCGCGACGACAGAAAACAGCCCCACCGCAGGCGGCAGTTCCACGGCGCGGCCCGCGACAATCGGCATGATGATATTGCTCTCAACTTGCTGGACCACGACGAAAACGGCAAGTGTCCACAGTACCGTCTCGAAGCTCTCCGTGGATGCAAGCAACAAGGCGGGAATTGCGCCGATGACCGGTCCAATGATCGGCACGAACTCGGCCACACCAGCAATTAGGCCAAGCGCGAGTGCGGATGGTACGCCAACGATCGCAAGGCCCAAACCGACAAGTGTGCCGACAATGATCATGGCTATGAGCTGGGCACCGAGCCAGCGGCGAAGCGCATGACCTGCGTCATTCAATGTCGTGCTGATCTGATCGCGCGTTCCCGATGGGAATAGCCTAACGAAGCCCCTGATATAAACGCGGGGACTGATGGCGATATAGATGCCGGCAACAATCATAACGACCAGCGAGAAAACCGCGCCAAAGATGGTCGTTCCCCAAGAGAACGCGTTCGTCACAAGGTTGCCAATCGAGGTATCCCTGACCAGCTCCGAGACCGTCAAAAACGGCATCTGCTTGGAGAGGCTGGTCGCCGCATCGGGGAGCATCTCGATGACGGTGACAAGTTGGCCGCTGATTCTCGAACCGAACAGATATGACGCAATGCCCAGTACGGCGATGATGGCGAGACCTGCGAGGAGGAGAGCCAACCGTTCACCAATCGACGTCACCTGCTTTATGGGCTCGGCTATCGCGCGCAACACCACCGCAACAAGAATAGAGCCGAACACCAGGATCAGGAGTTCAGAAAGCGTCCATAACGCCGCCGCGAACGCTGCTATTGCAAAGAAGATGAACACTCTGCGGACAAACACGTTGTCCGGTATGAGTTGCGGTGATGGGGACGACGGCTTTTTTTCCATGGCCCACCGATCTCGTTGATCTGCAAACGTCTTGTATCGTCGTGCAGATCCGCCGCCACAGATGTTGGCGGCGTCCCCGATACCGCCGGCAGGCGGCGAATGGTCTCGCTGTTTATCATCCCTGCCCGCGTGCCGCCAATGGCGCGTTGACGCCCAAAGAACGGCCGTTATGATGCGCGCCTTCTGCACCTAAGCCCCAGTGGCGGAACCGGTAGACGCGCCAGACTCAAAATCTGGTGTCTGCAAAGACGTGCCCGTTCGAGTCGGGCCTGGGGCACCATTTATGACTTCGGTGATTGGAAACAGCGTAAGGCAAGGGCAGATTTATGCCGGAGTTGAGCGGCATCTCCTGCGGCAGAAATGCATTCCCGCACATCATGTGTGCGCGCCGGGTCACATAGCCCTGAGAAAGGCTTCAAGCCCGTGTTGCCGCAGCATCGGTGAATGTGGTATCGGGCACGGTCTGGTTTTCATCGGAGGTCCGGATGCGTTATCGCACCGCAATTCTCGCGCTGCTTTTCATCGTCGGCCTCGGATGCAAAGAGGTCTTTGCTGGCCCGGCGCTACTCTTCGATGTCAACACCAACAAGGTGCTCTACGCGGAGGAGCCCGACAGCCTCTGGTATCCAGCCTCACTCACAAAAATGATGACGGCCTATCTGACGTTCGAGGCCATCAAGAGTGGAAAACTTACGCTAAAATCCAAGATTTCCTGCAGCGCCCATGCCCGCAAGCAACCGCCGAGCAAGATCGGCCTGAAGGTCGGCGGCGCGATGTCCCTCGATCTCGCGCTCAAGTCGCTTATCGTCAAGTCGGCAAACGATGTCGCCGTCATGCTGGCCGAGGCCGTCGCCGGCAGCGAGGCTGCATTTGTCGCGCGGATGAACGTCACGGCCAAGCGGCTTGGCATGACGCGGACGAAATTCGTCAATCCACACGGGTTGCCCGCGCCCGCGCAAGTCACAACAGCACGCGATCTGGCCAAACTGGCGCGCGCCATCATCACCGATTATCCCGAATATGCCCACTATTGGTCGATGACGCAGATGCGCATCGGCAAGATCAAGCTGCGCTCGCACAACGGGCTGTTGCGGTCCTTCAAGGGTGCAGATGGATTGAAGACGGGGTTCATTTGCGATTCCGGATTTAACGTCGTTGCGAGTGCCACGCGCGATGGGACGCGGCTGGTGGCCGTCGTGCTCGGCGATGCGAGCAGCGCGGAGCGCAACGTGCGCACCAAAAACCTTTTGGAGTACGGCTACCAGCAGCCAGGGTGGAAACAGCTCTTTAACACCATCACCCTCGACAACCTGCCAATGACTCCCAATGCCAAGGGCGTCAGAAGTGTGCGCAAGAGCGTCGTCTCCTGGAGCTGCAACCCCAAGAAGGCGCGGACCGCCAAAAAGCGCAGGCGCTAGAAAAAGAAGTCGGCAAAGAAATCGAAAAAGCCACTCAGCGGCGCCCAAGCCAACACCCGCTAGACCCAATGATGGGCACACGTCAGACGAGCTTTGCGCCGCTTTCGCGGGGGGTGTTCACACAATCAGTTCAAGCTTTGCGCCACGGTAGGGACAACCGGGCGTCATCGGTGGTGTGACCTGCGGCGAAAGCGGTTCGCGGGCCCCAGGTTTGCCAACGGACTCTCCGGAGGGAGGCTGAACCTCTTGCGGTACAACCGCGCCGTCTCGTGATCCATCGTTGGCAAGGGCCGGTGCGCCGACGCCAATGGGGCCCAACAGCATTCCGGCCAGAAGCATAAAGCTCAATCGTGACACTGCACGCCCTCCTTCGACGGCCGCAAATGACTGCATGCGAAACTTAGCACGCCCTTGGGGCGGAATGTCGAGTGCCGCTCCTCTACCACGTCCCAATTTGGGGCAGCGGTCTGGCGCTGTTCTTGCTCCAATAAACCAGAAAAGCAGCAAGCTTTTGGACTTGGTAATGCCGAATAACGGGCAACATTCTCAGGCGTCGGCCGGGCACGGGCCAGAATTTATGGCCATCGTGCTCGAGGCGCAGCATGGACTGCATGCTGCGGAAGTAGCGGACTTCTTTGCCGGCCTGCACACGAAGCGGGGTGACGACAGCCGATCCCGCGCTTGGACGAATGTGGCCAGGCGCATCCGCTATCGCGAGCAGGAACGACTTGAACAAGCCTAAACGGGCCAAAGGTAATGTGCCTGTGTATTCGCCAGCGGCTCAGCATGGCGCTCGGGGGGGCACTGATAATCCGCCTCGCGGACTAGCGTTTCGGCACTAAGATCGCAATCTGGAGAAATCTGCTCAAAGAAGGTCTTAGTTAAGCGCACCGCTACATGGGGGCGCCAACCACCAGCGTCCAGAAGGTCTTGAACTCTGACTTGGGATCCTGCACGAGCGCGATACCCATGTGCGTGGCGTCGGCCAGAAGCAAGTTCTTGTTGTGGCCGGGGCTCTCGCGCCAACCACGCATGACCTCATTAAAATCGACTTGCCCGGTACCCACGTTCTCCGCGGCCAGACGCGCCCGGTAGCCAGTGCGCTTGACACGGTCCCATGGATTGGAGCCATCGGAGCCGTAATGGGAGATGCGGTCCCACTTGGCGAGATCGCGCGAATGCGACTTTGCGGCAGCCGTCAGTTCTCCGTTGATCTTCAAAGGCTTGAGGCCCTTGTCGCGGCGATATTGATTGATGATGTCGCGCGCTTTATCGGTGCTAAGCGCTGTCGACGAGTAATTGCGGTCTGACAGTGCGCCTGTAGGAGCGCGCTCATAGGTGCCAGTTGGTGCCCTGTCGTTGAGTGCGGCGTATTTCTGACCCGATGAGCCCCCGCGCGATGCGTCTGGGTCTCCACCTAGCGCAACGCCCTTCACGGACGGCGAGGCTCCGATCGAATTAGTTGTATATGATGAGGAATCGGCGAAGCCTGAGGAGATCGAACCGGAACCGAGGCTGCAGGCGCCCAAAAATATGGCCAGTCCTGCAGATAACGCGACGCGAAACATTTGATTTACTCCCGCCACTTGGCACGTGGCATCTCGGCTGAACATCGCGTAAACCCGTTAACTCGGCGTTAAAACTAAGAAGTTGCCACCGCTCGCCCACAACTGGGAACAAAACGGCAAAACCGCCGCCCCGTTTGCGTTTGCCCGTTTGCGTTTGAATGGCGAAGGCTTCCCCTTCGTTGGACGACCTGGTCTCCTATGACTTCCCGCCGCTGTACTCGTGGGCTCGGGCAAATTACTAAGAGTCTACGGCCTGATTTCCGCTCATCATGGTGTCGCCAATTTGACGCGAGTGGGGCGAAAGCCGGGCGCTTACACGTTCTTGTTGTGTGGTTTGTTGTTTCTCGTATGCAACTCGACTGATCCAAGTTGGCCGGCAGCACTTGGAAGTCAGCGACAACTCACACACAATCGGCAGCCATAGGCCGGTGATTCGCGCGTACGGCTCACGCTAACCGCATGAGGAGACGCGTTGCATGTCGGCCCTGAGCACCGACACGCTGCCGATGACGGCCAGTCGTGCGAAACCGGGCCCTCTCGGCAGCCTCCTGCTCGCGCGCGTTGCCTGTGCCGGCGGGGCCACTCGGGCGCAGCTCGTCCGCGACCTGGGGCCATTCGTTTCGAGCAAGCTGTCGCCGGCTGAATTGCGCAGCACAATCGACACCGAGTTAACCCGGCTACTATCAGCCGGACTCATCCGCAACGATCGCAGCCGCTACCGCGCGAGCGAAGCGGGCGCGGACGCAACGGCACGCTTCCTCCGTGAGAAAGAATCGCACGCGCGGGCCTGGAGCGAGCAACGCGATATTTGGCTCGTCGCCAAGGTGCTCGGCGTCGACGCGGCGAAGCCAGGCATCCGCACCGCGCTGACACGACCCGAAGGGCTCAACGCCCTCATCGTGCAAAGCTCGTTCGGACTCAATCTTCGCCAGGCGCTATCGCCATCGAAACTCAGGGCCGCGCTTGCTCTCCTCGCGCTGGAGCGCGCATTCGGCAACAACGTCAAGAGTGGCCTCAACCGTGGCGCTGCGCTCTCAGCAAAGGCCGGCCTCGTGCTCGCCAGCCAGCTATTGCAGAATCCGCGCGAGGTGAATACAGACTCGCGCCTTGTCTCGATGCTCAGCGCCGAGCAGGTAGGTGCGACTCGCGCGGACATCGAGATACTGCGTCTGGCCCTCCTCAAAAGGCTCGCAGCTGGCGCACTTAAGGAGCAGGCGCAGCCGACGCCCGAGCGCATCGCACCCACCGCCGCCAATGACGCTGCCCGATCGGCACCAAAGGCGGTGAAGCGTCCGGGCCTTGCACAATTTTCTGCAGGTGTGCTCACGGCGGCACGGTCGCATGCCCAGGGCTGGTCGGGCAGTCGCAAGGCGTTTATCTCTCAGGTATGGCAAGCGATTCGCACGTCGCATCCTGATTGGGGTCTTTCAGAGATCGAGTTCAAGGACATGCTGGCCGGCGCTCACAGGGCGGGCCAAGTGGTGCTGGCTAGCGCCGACCTCAAGGACAAGCAGAACCTTAAGGAATTCGAGGAGTCAGCGATCTCTTACAAAAACACCGTGTGGTATTTCGTGCGCGTTGACGATTAGGACGTCGAGGACCGTCAATTGATAGAGCGGCAAGAAGCTCCAGCGAAGTTGGCGCCCGAAAGGCTGTTTTCAGCCTTCGAGCACTCCATCACGTGGGAGGACGATATTTGGCGGGCCGACCCCGTTGATGTGGTCCAGGTGCACGCCAACGCCCGAACCAAGTTTAGCGACCTGCTTTCGGACATTACGCAAGGGCGCGGCTCGGGCACACAGGACCGTATCCTTCTGTTTCATGGCCAGTCGGGCGCGGGCAAGACGCACCTCATTCGCGCGTTGCGTACAGCGGCCCATCGCAGCGGCACCGCTTATTTCGGCTATGCGCAAATGACGCCTGACGTTAGCAACTACGCCGACTACTATTTGCGCCGGCTCGTACACTCGCTGGAAAAACCGTATGACCCGGACACCTCGGGCGAAAGCGGGCTTGGGCGACTTACAAGCCGACTCCTATCGGATGCTTCCGCTGTCTCATCGAAAGACCTGGCAGCGCTGCGCAACGCAAACCTTGACGATACGAAACTCGCCAATCTCGTCTTGAAGATCGCCGACGAGATCGTCTTAAGCCAGAAGTATGTAACGCAGGAAATTGACATCAACGTCGTGCGTGCGCTGCTTTACCTGGAGCGCCACGATCCGCGCATCGACCAGCGCGTTCGCCAGTACCTGCATGGCCGACCGCTGACCGACCTTGCGCACCAAGCCGTGGCGGCGCTGGACCCAAACAGTGGCGAGGACCGCGCTTTTGAATTCATCGCCGCGTTCGGTTCCCTCATGTGGACGGTGGACCGGACCGCGCTCGTCTTTTGCATCGATCAAGTGGAAGACTTGCGATTCTTCGACAACGCGGATGAGCGCTTTCAGCGCGCCGTGCGCGACCTAATCCAAATCGCCAACCGGCTGACCAATGCCATTCTGATCATCTCGTGCTTGGAAGACTTTTATAGCCAGGTGCGCGGCGTGCTGGCCCAATCTTATATCGATCGCATTGAGAAGGCTGGGCCCGTTGCACTGCTGGAAAGCCGCACGCCTGAGGAAGCCCGCCTCATCATCGCAAAACGCCTATCGCACCTTGCGGAAACCAGCGAAGGGGGCGCAAGTTTCCCCGACCCGTCTGCTTACTTTGGACCGGAGTTCTTTGACGAGTTCGGCGGGCTCTCGACGCGGCGTCTGTTGGAGCATGCGCACAATCGCTTGCAATCAAAAATGGCTCCGGAGACTGAAGAACCGGACGGGAAAGACAGCGAGAAGAGCGGGTTCGTATCCAAGCTCGCGGCCGCTTTAGGTCTCGGCGTGGCAATCGAGCCTGCCTCTAACGCGCCAGCCGACGTCGACTATCGGGAGATGTGGGCGCACTTCCAAAGCGGATCGGAGGCGGAAATGCCCTCCGACGACGGCGAGCTTCTCGACATCCTCGCCGCGGCCCTCTCTCTCGCCAAGCAAGAGTGGAAGGACGACGTCGATCTCAGTGTTGAGCGCCTCGTATTGACCGACGCGCTGCCCGTACTCGATCTCAACATTAAGCACCGTAACGGGCTGACGGCCGAAACCCGCGTGTTCTTGTGCAATCGACCGACGCAGGGCGGCGGCCTCAAGCGGCAGCTCGACAAGGTGCTGCCCGCCATGGAGGGCAAGACGTGCTTCATGCTGCGGGCAAGCGACTTTCCGCCCAACCGCAAGAACCAGACGGCGCAGGCTTTCCGTAAATTCCGCGATGCCGGAGGCCGCCAGGTGCTCGTGCCAATTCCTGAGTGGGAACGCATGATGATGGTGCGCGAGTTCCACACCCATCATCGTAGCGATCCGGGCTTTGACACGTGGTTCACAAATGCAAAGCTCTTGTCGAACCTCGTATCAATGATCCAGCTTCTGCGCCTCGACCTGCTCGGCCGCACGCTTCCTGCACCTACCACTGGGGCACCTCAACTCGAAAATGGGCGTGCCAATGGTGTAAACGGCACAGCAAATGGGGCTAATGGCATTGCCGCTTACGAACAGCCCGACACGAACACCCCGTTCGCATCCTCGACCAATGGCAGCGCCAAACCATCGGTGTTCAACGATGACGAACTACCGCTGTCTGTTATTCTCGATGAGAACGGCAGCAGCGGCTCGAGCATCATCTCTGGTCGCGAGCTTACCGCGGCCTCCAGACCGATCACGCTCAACACCGATGTGCTGAAGCGGCACACGGCGGTACTTGGCGGCTCCGGCTCCGGTAAAACGACGCTCGCCCTTTGCATCATCGAGCAACTCTTGCTGCGCGGCATCCCAGCGGTGCTCATCGATCGCAAGGGCGACCTGTGCAGCTACGCCAACCCCGACGTTTGGCGCGAGAACAACGACGAATTCTCTGAGCGCCGCGGTGAGCGCGAAAAGCTTGCCGATGCCATCGATGTCGCCGTCTTCACGCCGGGTCGATCCACGGGGCGCCCAATTTCCATCACGCTGCTCCCCAACGGGATCAACGAGCTTCCAGATCACGAGCAACAGCTTCTCGCCAATCTCTCCGCCGCCGCGCTCGGCGATATGCTGCACTTGAAGAACTCGGCCACGCACCAGAAGCAGTCGGGCACACTCTCCGTTGCCTTGCGCATACTCGGATCGCGCCACAGCCGCGAGGTGACGCTTACCGACCTCATCCACTTGTTGGAGGACGAGGACCCCGAACTGTCCGATCTGACGCAACGTATGGACCCATCCGGCAAGATTCGCCGCGATCTCGTCGCTCAGCTCGACAGCCTGCGCTTTCGAAATGCGGCGCTGTTCGAGGAGGGTGGTGAATCTTTGCGCATGGAGTCGCTTCTGGGCTTGGGACCCTATTCCCGTGACGGGCGCACGCGGCTTTCGATCATCTACACAGGCTTCCTGGGCGACAACGAAAACATCCTCTTCTGGGTCTCGCAGTTCCTCTCAGAAGCGCTGCGCTTTTGTCAGCGTAACCCCAACGATGAGCTGCAAGCGGTCGTCATGTTCGACGAGGCCGATCTCTACATTCCCTCCAACGCCAAGCCCGCCACGGCCGAGCCGCTGCAGAGCCTGCTCAAGAGAGCTCGCTCTGCCGGCCTTGGCATGATGCTCGCGACACAGTCGCCGGGCGATCTCGACTACAAAAGCCGTGACCAGATCACGAGCTGGTTTATCGGCCGCGTGAGGGAGGACACTGCGCTTCGCAAGCTCAAGGCCGCGTTCCAGAGCGAGTCCGGTCTGGAGCCCGCCACCGCGCTTCCTGGTCAAACCGTTGGCGAATTCCACCTCGTGCAGGAAGGGCTCGTGCGCCCGATGAAAGCGCAGCGCTCACTCATCACGGCAGAGCAGGTTCCCTTCGATCGTATCGAGCAGTTGGCGCGCGAAACGAAGGGGCAGGATCAGCACCAATTGCGCCTCTTCGACGTGCGATAATCACGGTTTTACAAAGCGAAGGTGGTGCTCGCCAGCCACGTATTCACAGGTTGTTTTTGCAAGCATTCGCTCCGTCACCATCAGCAAAGCAGTACTTGCTGCGCACGTTAGAGTTTTCCCTAACGCATTCGATGAGTTTAACTTTTTCACACAGAAAACTTGTGCACGTGTGCCACTTTTCCCCAGCTGTTTCGCGGCTGCGAACCCGAATTGCTGTTTTGCCGCGATGAGTGGGTGTCAACGGATTTTTTCTCGTGTAAATTTCTGTGGTCATCGGAAATTTGTAGAGGGTCACCGTTGACAGCTGCACGTCAGGGCATGGGGGTGCCAAGCAGCTTATCGAGCGACGAGTTGTGCGGGGTATGAGTATCATGGTTGGAAAGTCGTTCATGATGTTGGTCTTGGCGACCGTGTTAGGGCCAGCGGTTGGCGTGGGCTTGTTCGTCTTGCTGCAGACTTTGTAACGGACGAACAGACACGCGTAGCGCTGCCAAGGCAGCGCTGCTTTAGACGGGCCAAAACCGCCATAATGGTCGGTTACGAGCAGAGCGTGCAGGCGCGCGTGCGCCATTGTTCACAGCTTTGCAGCCGAGATGTTAGCCGTATTTCGTGTGCTCGCGCGCGCGCTAGAGCTTCTGGTGCTCTTGCCGTTCCGCATCCTTCAAGTGCTTCTCGACTGGGTGGCTTTCAATCCCCGGCTGGGGCCTTTGCGCTATCTCACAAGCGCAGCGCTCTTCTATGTTCTCTTTGCAATCGCGCTTGTCTACGTCGTTGCCCCGATACGCGGATTTGTCGGCCACTACGCACTCGGCGAAAAGCTGCGCTATGACGCGGAGCGCTGGCTTGCGACCGCCATATACGACGCAGAGGGCAATTTTGTCGGCACCTTCGATCCCCGCCTCGATAGCCTGCGCGATGTGAATTACACCGGCGAGGCGATCGAACTCGGTGACTACGTCGCCAATCCCGACCACAAGTCGATCCCCGTTCGCGAAGTGCCCGAGCACTACTGGCAATGCCTCGTATTTCACGAGGACCGAAACGTTGGCGGCCTGCTCAACCCCTTCGGGATCGATCTTGCTGGCGTGCTCAAGATCCCGATTTCGGCGTTGCGCCGCTCGATCGCCACCCAGAAACTGAACTTCGGCGTCGGCGGGTCAACGCTTGCGATGCAATTCGTGCGCGTGATCTACAAGACCCCACCGCACGTGGGCGAAGGCGGCTTGGCCAAGCTCAAGCGCAAGGTCGGTGAATGGTGGCTTGCGCCCGTTGTCTACTACGAACTGACGCGCGGCGGCGATCAGACAGCCCTGAAGCAATGGGCTGCAAACCACCTGTGGCTGGCCCAACGTACGGGCGGCTCCCCCTTGCACGGCATCGAGGTGACGAGCCGCATCGTCTTCGGCAAGGAGGCGAAGGACTTAAGCATCGCGGAGCAGTTTGTACTGGCCTCGGCGGTGAACCGCCCAATTATCCTGCTTGAGGGCAGCGAGCGGCTAAACGAGGTGCGGCTCGACCGCTGGCGCTATCTGACGGAAGTGCGCGCGCGGACGTGCGCCCAGCGGTTAATCACAGACGAGGCGCTGCAAAGGCAGGTCGTGTTCGATCTTATTGCGCTGGCCGGCGGCCCGCCCGATCCCAAGGTTCGCCCCAAACTGCAAGAGGCGCTCGATCGCCACGTGCCGGCGCTTGCGCGACGCGCCCAAGCCAATCCGATCATCCGCGCCAATGCGTTGATGCCGTCGGCCCGCTACGGCATTCGCGAGGAGATGAAGCAGTCCTATGGATTTGCCTGGCGCGACCACGTGCGCGGCGTAACGACGACGTTTGCCGCAGGTGAAAATCTCGCGTTCAGGACCAAGATGGCCGCCCAGCTTGCGAAGCTCGATACGAAATGGGGCGACAGAATCGACGTTGGCTACACGCTCGATCACGCCAAGGTCACGCGAGACAGGAAGATCCCGAGCGTGATCGTGGTTGCCGCCAATGCATCAGGCGAGATCGTGCGCTACTTCGAAACCGGTGAAACTGCGGCCTATTTTGGCTCACCCTTCGCGCGCAACACCGCCACAGGCCTTTACGACATCACGCGAGAGAGCCGCATGGTGGCATCCATTGGAAAGATCATTGCCGCAATCGCCATTGCCAATACGCGGCGTGACACAACGCAGTCTCTCTACGTCGATACACAGGCGCCGGCTCGCGGCCTTGAGACGTGTCGGCACGGATCGAAACGGTACGGTCGCAAGGCAATCGTTTCGTTCGCTTGCTCGCTGAACGATCCGCTGCTGCGCCGAACCGCGCGCGTGGGACAGAGAAGCGTAGCCAAGCTCATTGACCAACTCGGCTTCACCATGCCGCCGCCCAACGCGCTTGGAGAAGGGACGCCCCCGTCGACCGCGGTAGTGCTCGGCCAGGTCGCGGCGGCACCGCGGCGCGTGCATCAACTGGCCGGTACGGTACTAGGAAGTCTGATCGGCCGGGGCAGGACACCGGTACCCTTGCCGTCTCTGGTCAAGACCTACGACTATACGAGCTTGGAGGGTGCGGCCAAGGCGGCGCGTGGCGGCGAAGGTGAGATCGTCCCTGACAAGGTCATCAAGCCCGGAGGGCGCGCCCTGCTGAAGGCCTTGCTCCAGGCCCCGCTTTGCTATCGGGCCGGCGGGCAGGCAGTCGGCACGCTAAAGAGCCTCCACGCCTGGTGCGCACCGCGGCGCAAGGACCTCCTGCTGCATTTCGCCAAAACCGGCACCCAAGTGACCGAAGATCCCAACGCCACAGTTGATGCGTGGATTGCAGGCGGCCTGCAGTTTACGAACGGCGCAGCCTATTCCTACGTGGTCGTTGTGGGTACGGGATCGGTCCGTGAACCGTGGGCGCGGCGTCTTCATTCATCGCAAGTGGCGGCACCCTTGCTTGAAGTACTGCTCACCGATCTGGAACAGCACGCTAAGGCGAACCCACGCCTAGACTTGGCACCGCGCCGCCGACGTGCGCCGTCAGCCTCCGTGTTGCGACAACCAGCTCGCGCCCTGACGGCGGCCGAAGAGCTCAAACGCAACCTCAAATCCAACTAACGCAACGCAGCAGAATTCACCTCCTGCCGTCTTTCGTCACCTCAGCGCCCCACTCACGACAAAAATCACACATACGAAAAACCTGGATCACACAACCGGGGCCGATGGGCAGACACTGAAGGCGAAAGAGGCGTTTCGCACGTTTGGTGGCTGAGCGGTCCTGCACATCTCATGTGCCGGCTCGACCAGTCATCTCTTGCTGCGAAGAGTTGAGCAGGTCACCCAATGGCGTTCACGTCGGGCGCGTCGCGGACGCGCACAAGGAGGCCCAGTGAGGGTCTCAGCGTTCCTTTAGACCGAGCCGAAGAATGGGACGAGCCCGAGAAGCCGCGGCGCGACTGGACAAAAATCGTCCTGATCACCGGACTGGCGTCGCTGTCATGGGTTGCGACCTACGTCGGCATGCTCGAGCTCATTCAGTCGAACATGGGCTCACTACCAATCACCCACAAAGTGATCATCGGATTCTCGGTGGCCATGCTGATGACGATGATCGTGTGGTTGCTGGACCAATTGTTCGCGCCGCTCGATTGGTTCACCAAGGGCGCATATGTCGGCGGCTATCTGTTCTTGACGATCATCTCCATCGGTTTTGGTTTCGGCTTCTACTGGAAGGTGCTGGAAAGTCGCTCTGAGGCCGCGCGCTCCGCCGAAAGCGCCGTTGGGCAGGTGCAATCGTCCCTGCACGCCGCCTCGACGCGGCTGGAGCAGCTCCAGACCACGCTTATTCAGTTGTCCGCAATTTCGGCCGAGAAGGCCGAGCTGGAGCGCACCAAGGGGACCTCATGCCCCAACAGCTCGCCAGGCGATGGTCCACGCCGCAAAATGCGCGATGAGGACGCCGAACGCTTCCTGTTCGCCTCCAACTTCGTCAAGGGGCGCGTCGGCGTCGTGAAGAGCGATATGGCAGCCCTTGACGGCGAGCTTGCCAAGATCGTCAGCGACGATCCCTCGATTGTCGATCCCAAGTCAGGCACGCGTAACGAGTTCATGCGATCTCTCGGGCGCAGGCTCGATTTGACAGTGACGGGCTTCAACGCGTTCCGCACAGATCCGCAATTACGCCAGATCCGCGCCGATCTCGCCGACCGTGCCGAGCGCACTACGGTCCCCAACGGCCGCGGCCGTACGATCTCGTGCCCTGACCCGCAGCTCCAGCATACGCTGCGCGGTGTCGTGCGCGCGATCGACCAACTGCCGAACTTGGAGAAGCCCAAGATCGCTGCCGTCGAAGGCTCAGAAGCCACCATCGAGGCCTTCCGGCGCCTGAGCGCAACCCTTTTTGGGCTGTTATCATTTGAGCTGCCACTCTCGGCGGAGGAGCTGCGCCAGTTGCAGCAAAAAGCGGTCCAGTCGGTTGAGAACCCGGCTTCCTTGCGCGCCTTGGCCAACGAAACAGTCGGCCTGTCACAACGCGACTACATCCCCTTGGGCATCGCCTTCTTTGTCGATCTATGTCTGCTGCTCGTGTCTATCAGCCGGCCAATGAATCGCTTCGTCGCAACGCGCGAAAGCATGATTGCGGCAGAACGTGGCCCCGTGTTTCCAATTCTTTCGCGCTTCAACGAAATCCACAATCACGAGCTACGGCGCACATTCGACGTGTTCCGCGAGGTCATCTTCGAGTCCGGCGGGACCTACTATGTGGCGGTACCGCTGAATGCACCACGCGATTATCCGCTAAGAGAGCAGTTGCGGCTCGATGCGCAGACGCTCGCCAACCTGTGCTACGCGCTCGAAGGTCAAGGCGTTCTGACGCGACCCTGGAAGCTGACCCCTTCTCTAGTCGCGCAACGCAAGCTTCGCCGTCAGGGCAGCAAGTTCATCGAATGCTACCGCGACCAGCGGATGGCACCATTCCCCAGGGCGTGGCGCAGACTGAAGGGCCTGTTTCTATCTGACCATAACGAGGACGAAACACCGGCATTTCGCATCTATGCGTTCAAGAGCGGGGCGTGGCCGGAGCTGATCCTCGGCGCCGTGATGGGCGCGGCCGGTCGCATCGAAGCAGAACGGCGCCACACCCAGCCAACGGCGGAAGCGATCGAGACGGTCGAAACGGTCGAGACGACACGCGACGACGCGAAGCGAGTGGACGGCATCGAGCTCACCGAGCGTGACCTAGAGCCCGTGCTGGAAACAACGCATTTGCGCGATGCCATGAATGGTGCCGAGCGCCACATGAAGCACGAAACGGCCAACGGTAAATTCGACATCGACTTGCCGCAGGCCGCGCAAGGTAGTTCTGATCATCGCCCTCGCAAGCCCATCGATCCGGCCTTGCGCGAGCGCTTTGGATCGTATGCCCCGCAGGCTGAAGCCGAGCTCGCGACCTATCGAGACCTCGACGAAGAGGCATACAACGAGCCCGACGCCGAGCCCGACACCGAGATCGAACCGGCGGCAAACGGCAACGCAATGCCCGCCGACGCCGCGTGTTTAGACGAGCAGCGCTCGACCGACATCATTGTGCCGTTTCCCGCGCCGCACTCCTCCGCCAAGGGCCACGTGAAAGAATGTCTCGCCGACGGCATAACGACAACGATTGAGACTTTGCAGCAGCAACACGCCGAGTCTGACAATGCTCCGTCTACGATTGGCATCGAGCTGCGCCGTGAGACGGCAACGTTTCATGTTCCGATCAGCCAGGCATCGCTGCCCGACGCCTTGACGAGCTTAGCTGGAAAGATACGGGTTCGAGGCCAGGTGGTGAGCGAACAACCGCAGTTGGAGCTAACTCTGTCCGCCCTCACTCAAACGTCAAACGGAGCACAATCGACTGACCCGACTGTGGACGGTCTCAATTTCGTCGAGGAACCGGCCGAATTCGAGCCTCCACTGATCTTACGCAAAACGATGGAGTGAGCGACAAAACGCCCAGGCCACCGCCGCGGTGCTCAACACTTGATTAACCTAAATACCCGCTTAATGGAGCCCAACACCAATAGCTCCGCTCGCAACCGTTTTCGCTCGTCGTGAGCCGGGCAACAAAGGGGACTGTGCTTATGCCACTGAAGAACTCCTCACCCTCCATTTGCGTGTCGAGTGAAGAGAAGGTTGCAAAGCTCAACGAATTCATCAGCAAGGATATAGAGCGCCGCACCGCATCCAAACTGGAAGCGAAAGATGGCTGCTACTTGCTCATTGCACGCTCTCCGAATAGCCCCGTTGCACAATCGCTTCTATCTCTCGCCTCGCAAATGGCCGCGGCGGGCATTGCCCTTCGCACAATCTTCAGTGTGCTGAAGCCCGACCAGGCGGCAGATCTACCCGGTGACTGCCGCGTTTTCCGCGATCCCCGTCTCCTCGCAGTTCATGAGCAACTGGTGCTGGGACCGATGTGCGCATGGATCGGAGACAGCATGCGCCGCGATCCGCAGAAGCGCGACTCGCTCGAATACTACGTGGCAGGGTGCGCGCAGACAGCAGAACTGGCACGCAACTCCTTCGAGCGCATTTGGCGAGCAGCCGAACCGGTCAGGATCAATATGCCGCTCACCGTCGCTCTCGCCTCGCAGCTGACCACCATCGCTGGCGCAAATCAGGAATCGAGACAGACGTCGCCGCGACAGTAGTTCGCCGTTACGTACAACGCGCATTGAGACGTTTTTCAGAGGCCGGATCATTGATCCGGCCTCGTCTTTTTTCCTGCATCACGAAATAAGGCCGCAAGCAGCGGGAACTCGCGGTATTTCCATTGTTATCGCCGTTGTTCGGACATTGGCGTTTGTTGATCTATGCGCAACACTCCCTTTGCTCATAATGCCCTTGGATCGATTCCGGCACAGCCCCCGAAGGTGCCACCCATGCGATTTCTCGCACAAGCTCTCCTCGCTCTTTGCCTCGTCATTCCCGTCATAAACGCAAGTGCACAAGAGCGACCCTTCGCGCACCAAGGCGTCGAGAGGGATGCGAAGCGATATGAAAAATATCTGCGAGAAAACTGGAAGGCTCCCGGGCAAAATCCCGCCGAGCTGAGAGCCGCTGGCGAGAGCGCCCTGGCAAATGACCCGCGCGCAGCGTCGCGTGCATATGCAGCAGCGGTCGTCGCCGACGACAAGGACGCGGAGGCATGGATCGGGCTGGCCCGTGCCCTGCTCGCGATCAAAGTCGATCCAAATAAGGGCAGCGAGCGCTATGACTTGCCGGTTAACGCGTCGGGAGCCGCCTACCTGGCCTACCAGCAGGCGCGGACTGCCCAGCAGAAAGCGCGCGCTCTTGGCGTGCTTGGCGCCGCATTGCAGCGGCGCTCCTATTGGCGTCCCGCCATCGACGCGCTGAAAGCGAGCCTTGCGTTGTCCGACGACGGGCGGGTTCGCACCGCGTATGAGAATTTGCGCGCTGAGCGCGGCTTCCGCATGACCAACTACAAGACGGAGTCGGAGGCAGTCTCGCCCCGCCTGTGCCTGCAATTCTCCGAGAGGCTATCGCGGGGCCGTGTCGACTTTGCAAAGTTTGTTTCCATCGATGGCAAGGACCCTCAGGGGGTGACGGCAGAAGGTGAGCAATTGTGCGTTGATGGCTTGGTGCACGGCCAGCGCTACGAGGTGCTCTTACGCGCTGGTTTGCCTTCAGACGTCGACGAGGAACTGCAAAAGAACGTCGAAATTGCCGTCTACGTGCCCGACCGCAAGCCGTTCGTGCGCTTCTCTGGAAAAAGTTACGTTCTGCCGAGCCGCGGACAGCAAGGCATTCCGCTCGTCTCCGTCAATACGAGCAAGGTGGAGATCGAGGTCTATCGCATCGGCGACCGCAATCTCATCGGTGCACTCGACGGGGGCAACTTCCAGCGTCGGCTATCCAACTGGGAGATCAACGCAATAAAGGAGCGCACGGGCGAACGCGTGTTCGCGGGCACGATGGACGTGCCTTCCAAGCTCAACGAGGAGATTACGACGGCGTTGCCGGTGACGGATGCCGTCGGCGTTCTGAAGCCCGGCGTCTATGTTGCGATAGCCAAGCCCACGCAGAAGTCGCGCGATGACTATTATTCGGAAGCTACGCAGTGGTTCATCGTCTCCGACCTCGGATTGACGGCCTTTTCCGGTGACGACGGCGTGCACGCGTTCGTGCGTTCGCTGGCTGAGGCCCAGCCGACCGCAGGTGTGAACGTCAAGCTGATTGCCCGCAACAACGAGGTCCTCGGCACGACCGAAACCGATGCCAATGGGTATGCCCGCTTCGAAGCGGGCCTTGCGCGCGGCGAGGGTGGCCTACGGCCGGCGTTACTCGTGGCCGAAAGCGATAGCGGCGAGTACGCGTTCCTCGATCTGACGTTGGGCGCCTTCGACTTGACCGACCGCGGCGTCAAGGGCCGTGAAGCCCCCGGTCCGCTCGACGCCTATCTCTATACCGAGCGCGGCATCTACCGCCCCGGCGAGGACGTGCACATCGCCGCGCTTGTGCGCGACAAGACTGGAGAGGCCGCGACGCTTCCCGTAACGCTGATTGTTTCACGCCCCGACGGTGTCGAGCACCGCCGCTACACGTTAACCGATGAAGGCCTAGGCGGCCGCGACGTCACTATGATGCTCAGCGGCGGTGCCATGACAGGAACCTGGCGCGCCAAGCTGCATGCTGATCCCCAAAGCGATCCGATCGTCCAAGTATCGTTCTTGGTCGAAGACTTCGTGCCTGAGCGTCTCGACCTGACGCTGGAGCCACCCACAGCCTCCCTCGCACCGGGGGAAACGCAGACCATCAAAGCCGCCGGGCGTTACCTCTATGGGCCGCCCGCCGCCAACCTCAACATCGATGGCGACATCGTCGTCAAGCCCTCGAAAAAGGACCTCGCGGGTTATCCAGGATACAAGTTCGGTAACGCCGGCGAGCGGGTCGATCCCGTGCGCAAGCCGCTCGACGTGAAGGCGACGACGGACGCGCAAGGCAAGGCCGACATCGCTGTGACGCTGCCGCCCATCACACGCACGGCCAAGCCGCTCGAAGCCACCGTAATCCTGCGCCTGCGCGAAACGGGTGGGCGCACGATTGAGCGCAACGTTATGATTCCTGTCGATCTGCGCGAGCCGCGCATCGGCATC
>JAUWCP010000295.1 GCA_030609245.1 Hyphomicrobium sp. | reverse complement strand
ATGTCGGCTTCTGGCCCAAAGCGGACTTGGTGAACCTTTGTGAGGGCTCCGCCTTTTGGACCGCTGCATCGCCACGACTATATGCACATAACGAGCGGCTGAGCTGCGCACGTAACGCGGGCAATGACGCGGCGTACTACGCAATACGGGACGATTCCGTCCAGCGCTCTGTTGGGGGATCAATAACGAAAGTGTGGCTGATCCGCTTATCGAGCTTTTGTTCTTGGGTTCATAGGCGCTGCAAAGGTGAAAGTTCGTGAACATCCTCGGGATCGTGACCAAGACCCACGACTCCGGCTTGGCCTTGCTTAGCGATGGCATGCCGGCGATTGTGTTAGAGGAAGAGCGGTTCAACCGCCAAAAACATACGCTCCTGTTCCCTTCGTTATCGATAGCGGCTGCCTTCGACGGGGAGCAGCACCGTTTCAGCGACATCGACGTCATTACGACACCCTGGAACATGAAGCATCTGAGGTGGACCATCCTCTCCACGATCATGGGAGGTCTTCCTCAAAGCCTCAATCTCCTTCGTCCGGCCGCGCACAGGGGACAGGGCACGGCAATCGTCAATCTTCCGATGCGACTCTGGCTGGGATTGGGAAAGCATTTCGGGTTTTCGAAGATTCCGAAGATCGTCCAGGTTGGCCATCACGACGCCCATGCCGCGATCTATTTTGTGTCCCCTTTGGAGGAGGCGACGGTACTGATCACGGATGGATACGGCGACGACACCTCCACGAGTGCCTATACCGCGAGCGGCAATCAGCTTGAGTGTCAATGGAAAGACGATTTTTTCGACTCACTTGGGATGCTCTACACGTTTGTGACCGAGCATCTTGGCTTCAAGTTTTTTGAGGAAGGGACCGTCATGGCACTGGCCGCCTGTGGCGGGCCAACATACGTCAAGCAGTTCCAAGAGTTGATCGAACTAAGGCCAGAAGGACGAATTGCGATCAACAAGAGTTTTATCAGCTACAACACGAACGGATTCTGCAGGCCGTTTAAGAAGAAGTTCTCCGAGACCTTTGGTCCCGCGCGCCAGCGGCACGAGCCGATCACCGACCACCATCGCGATCTCGCCTTTGCGCTGCAGGACACCATCGAAGAAGCGATCCTACATATCGTTCGCGAGCTTTGCCGACGTTATCCATCGCGCAATCTCTGTATCAGCGGCGGCGTGGCACTCAACTGCGTGGCGAATGCGCGAATTCTTCGCGACACCGATTACGAATCCGTCTGGGTCCCCCCCTGCGCTTCCGATACTGGTGCGCCCCTTGGCAGCGCGCTTTGGCATTACCATCAGACACTGGGTCAGCCGCGCCGGTTCACAATGCGGCATCCGTTCTACGGAAAGGCCTACGGCGATACCGAAATCACTGCAGCACTTCAGCAGGCGGGCCTGCAATACAAGCGTATGACGGAAGCCGACCTCCTGAAGCAGGTGGCACGTGATCTGGCCCAAGGCAAAATCGTTGGCTGGTTTCAGGGCCGTTTCGAAATGGGTCCTCGCGCGCTCGGCAATCGCTCCATACTGGCCGACGCCCGCGACGCCGCCATGAAGGATCGCATCAACGCCCGCGTCAAGCACCGCGAGTCGTTTCGCCCATTCGCCCCCGCCGTGCTCGTGGAACGCCTGACGGAGTTCTTCGAATTCGAGCAGCCCGACCCATTCATGACGATGGCCCCGAAAGTGCGCCCCGACAAGGCGCCTCTGATCCCCGCCGCCGTTCACGTCGACGGCACAGCGCGAATCCAGACCGTCGATCGCGCCGCCAATCCGCGCTTCTATGGCGTCATCGAAGAATTCGCGAAGCTGACCGGCATTCCCGTGATCCTCAATACCAGCTTCAATCATCAGGAGCCCATCGTATCGCGGCCAGAAGACGCTATCTCCTGTTATTTACGAACGGAGATGGATGTCCTTGTGTTGGGCGATTTCTACATCACCGATCGCAATCAAAATGCGGTCAGGCGCGCAAGAGAAGCATTTCAGACGAGTTCTTAGTGGCTCCAATGCGAGCACTAATGATCTTCGTGCTGCATCGAACAGTAAAGACTGCGTTCGCTCACGCGGAACAGGCGGCCCGGATGTCTGCTATTGGCACTTAGCGGACATTCCGCACCTTCATCCGCATGTCCGCTTTTGGGGGTAAAGCGGACATGTCCAACGCACGTTCCAATGTCTGCTTTTGACCCAAAGCGGACATTCACACGAATAGCAATGGGAGCGTTTGCAGAGCTGATTGCCTGACAGAACAAGCCAGAAATAGAGCCTCGCGAAAAGCCTAGTTCTGCTCAGGGCGTTACGCCCAAGCGCTTGAGGCTGTCTTTCGCATCTTGGGTTGACGGGTTGATCTCAAGCGCCTTTCGGAAATCAGCAATGGCCTGGTCTTTGTCGCCCTTTTTCTCGTATGCGTAGCCGCGGTTGGTGTAGGTGATGGCATAGTTTGGATTGCGCTTGATGGTTTCATCGAAGTCGGCGATGGCGCGGTCCACCTCGCCCTTACTGTAATAGGCGGCGCCGCGGTTGGTGTAGGCGATGGCATAGTTCGGATCGAGTGCGATTGCCTTGGTGTAGTCGGCGATGGCGCGGTCAACTTCGCCCTTCTTCTCGTAGGTGAGCCCGCGGTTGGTGTAGGCGATGGCATAGTTCGGATCGAGTGCGATGGCCTTGGTGTAGTCGGCGATGGCGCGGTCGACCTCGCCCTTATCGTCGTACGCGTTGCCCCGGTTGGTGTAGGCGAAGGATCTGTCTTCTCTGCTCTCTCGCTTCCCGCGCTCGATAACCTGCGTGCAGCCGCGTATCCGGCGGTCAGGATCGGCGGACTGATTGCAATCGCTATACCGATCCGCGCAGGCGCCTGTCGCTGACAGGGCGAGCACCAACGCAAACACAAGAGGCCGTACCATCCTGGCCTCCCAAGATCATC
>JAUWCP010000267.1 GCA_030609245.1 Hyphomicrobium sp. | reverse complement strand
AAAGTGCCTGTAAAAACGACAGTTTTACCCGTGACCGCAGAGGACACATCGACGGCCTCAAGCGACTCAGGCGTCACTTCTTTCAAAAGACTGTCAACGACGCGAACATTGTGCGGCTCGGCAAAGAACTCGGTAATCGCTTCGGCTACGATCCCGCCGATCCCCTCAATGGCCTCAAGCTCCTTGAACGCCTCTGTGTCCTTGTCACTGCCAGCCTCGCGCATGGCCGCAAGAAAATTATCCGTTGTGCCATAGAAGCGTGCAAGCAGTCGCGCGGTCGTCTCGCCCACATGGCGGATGCCAAGCGCAAAGATGAAGCGATCCAGCGCGATGTTCCGTCTCGCCGCAATCGCGGCAAACAGCTTCTTGGCCGACTGCGCGCCCCACCCCTCACGGGCTTCAAGCTTTGACTTCCCCGCCGCATCCCGCGCTTGCAGGGTGAAGATGTCCTCGGGAGATTGGATGATCTTGTCGTCGTAAAAAGCCTGAATATTCTTTTCGCCCATGCCCTCGATGTCGAACGCGTTGCGCGATACAAAATGTTTGAGGCGCTCAACGCGCTGCGCAGGACAAATGAGCCCGCCGGTGCAGCGGCGCACCACATCCATCTTGCCTGTCTTGTCATTCGTCTCGCGCACGGCGTGGCTATCACAGACAGGGCATCGCGTGGGAAAGCGATAAGGCTTTGCGCCCTTGGGCCGCTTGCCGGTAACGATGCCGACGATCTGCGGGATCACATCGCCTGCCCGCTGCACGATCACGGTATCGCCGATGCGCACGTCCTTGCGATTGATCTCGTCCTCGTTGTGCAGTGTGGCGTTGGAGACCACGACGCCACCCACAGTTACTGGTTCCAGCTTGGCAACCGGCGTCAACGCACCTGTGCGCCCAACTTGAATTTCAATATCACTGAGCACCGTCATCGCCTGCTGGGCTGGAAACTTGTGGGCAACGGCCCAACGCGGCGAGCGCGAGATGAAACCTAAGCGCTCCTGCAGGTCGAGGCGGTTCACCTTATAGACGATGCCATCTATGTCATAGGCGAGCTTGGCTCGCTCTCCAGCGAGCTCATGATAAAAGATGAGAAGTTCCTCGGTCCCCTTGCACACCCTCGCCAGCGGATTTACCGGCAAGTCCCATTTCGTAAAGGCCTCATAGACACCCGACTGCGTGTCGGCCGGCAACGCGGAGGCCTCGCCCCAGGCATACGCCAGGAAGCGCAACGGCCGTGATGCGGTGATGGCGGGATCGAGTTGGCGCAGCGAACCGGCCGCAGCATTCCGCGGGTTGGCGAAGACCTTGGCGCCGGCGGTAGCCTGCTCCGCATTGAGACGCTCAAAATCTTTGTGTCCCATGTAAATTTCGCCGCGCACGTCGATCACGTCAGGCACATTGCGCCCTTTCAACTGGTGGGGAATTTGCGCGATGGTCATGACGTTGCGCGTTACATTCTCCCCTTCCGTGCCATCGCCGCGGGTCGCGGCCTCAGTGAGGCGCCCATTGAGGTAACGGAGAGAAATGGACAGGCCATCGATTTTGGGCTCGGCCGTAAACGCGAGCGCCTTGCTCGCATCGAGACCAAGGAAGCGGTGGATGCGCTCGACAAACTGGGTCACATCCTCATCGTCGAAGGCATTGGCGAGCGAAAGCATAGGAACGCGGTGGCGCACCTTGCCAAAGCCTTCGGCCGGCGCCGCGCCGATGCGCTGCGAGGGGCTGTCAGCCCGTACCAGATTTGGAAACCGCGCTTCGATCGCCTCATTGCGCTGACGCAGCACATCGTAATCCGCGTCCGAGATTTCAGGCGCGTCTTGCCGGTAATAGAGGTCGTCGTGATGGCGGATGCGGCCGACCAGGCGTTTCAGCTCCGCCCTCGCCTGCGCCTCGCTCAGCTCGTCCACCGAGACCGCGCCAATGTCTTTGCTGCTCATGCGTGCGTTCGGCTCCCGCTTCTGCCGGGATGCTTAGCCCATTTGCGTCAGCAATACCGGAAGTCGGGAAGATGGAAAACCACACGTTGGGGCACTTGCACCGATATCGGAGTTAGTTCTATCGCGCCCTGCCCAGAACGGGCTGCGCTTAGGAGGACGGTCCGCCCAGCGAAAGCGGTGGCAGCGGGCCGGGCGGCAGCTTGGGCAGCGGTTGTTGAGCCGTCGGCGGCACCTCTTGCGGAGGCTCAGGTGTGGGCTTGGGCGCCTTCCCAGGCTCCAATATCTCGTACATCCACGAGCCACTACTGACCTCCGGCTGCAGGCCTTGCTTCTGCAGCAATGTGAACGAGTCCTTGTACCAGCGCGAGTTCGGGAAGTTGTGACCTAACACAGCGGCCGCGTTTTGCGCTTCCGATGCGATACCCAGCGACAGGTAACTGGCGGTCAGCCGGTAGAGGGCCTCTTCCACATGAGCTGTCGTCTGATAGCTCACAACGACGGCCTTGAACCTGTTGATCGCCGCGACGTAGTTGTCCTGCTTCAGGTAGTAACGGCCCACTTGCATCTCGGCAGCGGCGAGCGTGTCCTCAGCCACCCGGATGCGGTTGTCGGCTTCGCGTGCATACTTGCTGTCGGGATAGCGAGTCTTCAATGTCTTGAGCTGGGCAAGCGCCTTGCGCGTCGCGGTCTGATCGCGGTTTGGCTGCCGCATCTGATCGAAATAGGCTGACGCAATGATGTGATGCGCGAGCGGAGCCTCCTTGGTGCCTGGATGCATCGTCGTGTACCGCTCGGCCGATGCAATCGCCTCGGGCAGCTTGCCTGCCTTGTAGTGGGCGTAGGCCGCCATCACGATAGCGCGGCGCGCTTCGGGCGAATAGGGATGCTCGCGATCGACGGACTCGAACTTCTTCGATGCCTCTCGGTACTTGCCGCGCGACATCAGATTGTCAGCATCGGCAAACATTTGAGAGGGGGGATCTGGGTTCAGAAGCTTCGCGGCGTCAGACGAGGCGCAGCCAGCCAGGACAGCAACACCGAGCGCCAGCGTGCACACCTTGAGCGCGCTCGACACGACCGCTCGCCCTGTTGTTGTCATCCCCTCGTCCGGCATGAGCCTGATTTTCGCATCGGCGACTGTGGCCCAACCGCCACTGAACGCCTTACCCCTCGCATTGAACCTACTGGCGGCCATACCAGAGCGGACCGCACCAAACAACATATTATGCCTGGTTTTGGGCAATGAATGTGGTCCTTGTTGGACTTCTTGGTGGGGTTTCCGGCCGCGCCAATCGCGCAAGCACCCAGATGCGCGCAAACCATTC
>JAUWCP010000132.1 GCA_030609245.1 Hyphomicrobium sp. | reverse complement strand
CGTTCGAGGGCCTGCGCTTGTCGGGCCGCAAGGTACGCGCACCGAACAAAACGCTCGCTGTCGTCGACCACAACGTTCCCACGACAGATCGCAGCCAGGGCATTGATGACAAAGAGAGCAGGATCCAGGTCGAAACTCTGGCCAAGAACGCAAAGGAATTCGGCGTCGAGTACTTCGATGAGCTCGATGTTCGCCAGGGCATCGTCCACGTTATCGGTCCGGAGCAGGGGTTCACACTGCCAGGTATGACGATCGTTTGCGGTGACAGCCACACCTCGACTCATGGTGCCTTCGGTGCGCTCGCCCACGGCATTGGTACGTCCGAGGTAGAGCACGTGCTTGCTACCCAGACGCTGATTCAAAAGAAGGCCAAGAACATGCGTGTGACGGTTGACGGGCAGCTGCCCGCAGGCGTCACGGCAAAGGACGTCATCCTCGCCATCATCGGCGAGATCGGTACCGCGGGCGGTACGGGTCATGTTCTGGAATATTCCGGCGAGGCGATCCGATCGCTGTCGATGGAAGGGCGCATGACGGTGTGCAATATGTCGATTGAGGGGGGCGCGCGCGCCGGCATGATCGCGCCTGACGAGAAAACCTATGACTTTATCAAGGGCCGACCCAAGGCGCCTAAGGGAGCCGCGTGGGAAATGGCCATGCGCCATTGGGAGACGCTGCACTCCGATGAGGGCGCGCACTTCGACATTGAGGTCAAGCTCGACGCTGCCGATCTACCGCCGATCGTGACGTGGGGCACGAGCCCGGAAGACGTAGCTGCCATCACCGGCACCGTGCCAGATCCGGCGAAGGTAGACAACGACAACAAGCGCACCTCGATGCAGCGCGCGCTTGAATACATGGGGCTCAAGCCCGGCACTAACATGACAGACATTCCGCTCGACGTGGTGTGGATCGGCTCGTGCACCAATGGGCGCATCGAGGACTTGCGCGCCGTAGCCAAGATCGTGGAAGGCAAGAAAATTTCAGACCGGCTCGCTTACGCGATGATCGTGCCGGGCTCAGGCCTCGTTAAGGAGCAGGCGGAGGCGGAGGGCCTCGATCAGATCTTCAAGGAAGCCGGCTTTGAGTGGCGCGAGCCGGGCTGCTCCATGTGTTTGGGTATGAATCCGGACCAGTTGAAGCCGCAGCAGCGTTGTGCCTCCACGTCCAATCGCAACTTCGAGGGCCGTCAAGGCCGCATGGGGCGCACGCACTTGTTGTCGCCCATCATGGCCGCCGCGGCGGCGATAGAGGGGCACTTTGTCGATATCCGCACGTGGGGCTAATTCGGGGTTAGCTCCAATGTCCAAGTCTCTTGTAAAAGAAAAATTCGGTGCCGCCGCCGCCGATTACGCTGCCTGCGCCGTTCACGCGAAAGGCCCGAGCCTGGCACGCGTCGTCGAGCTTGCCGCACCTCAACCCCATTGGCGGGTGCTGGATGTTGCAACCGGAGCGGGGCATACAGCGGCTGCGTTCGCGCCATACGTTTCGCATGTTATCGCCAGTGACATCACCGCAGAGATGCTTCAGGAGGCGCAGAAGGTTGTCGCTGGCAAGGGGCTTGTCAACGTCGACACAAGGCACGCGGACGCCGGAGCGCTGCCGTTTCCTGATGCGAGTTTTGACTTGGTGACGTGCCGGCTCGCCGCTCACCACTTCCCGGACGTGGCGGCATTTGTCAGTGAGGTCTGGCGTGTCCTGGTCTCCGGCGGGACCTTCGCACTCGTCGACAATATCAGCCCGGATGCGAAAATCCTGCCCGGCGTATCGGAAACCGAGCTGCGCGGTGTGGCGGCTATCTACAACGTGTTCGAAAAGCTGCGCGATCCCAGCCATGGCCGCTGCCTGACTTTGAGCGAATGGCTGAAACTTATGGAAAAATGCGACTTTGCCATTGCTCACCATGAGCACATGGACCAAGAGGTCCCCTTTGACGCGTGGACCGCGCGCATGCGCTGCGACAAAGCCACGGTAGACCGGCTGAGGGCCGCGTTGCAGGACCAGCCTTTGAAGGGATTTCTGAGGCCGCACACTGGCGAAAATGGCTTTGCGTTCACACTTCAAGAAGCGATCGTCGTAGCCCGCAAGCCCGTCCAGGAATGACCAGCAAAATCAATTGGGAAACCGCGCCTTCTCCAAGTCTTGCCGACTTTGAGAGAATCGCTGCTGCTGCGTGGGAGCGCCTACCCGCCGAATTTCGAGAAAAGGCCGGCGATGTTCTCGTTCGCGTGGAGGAGTTCGCGACGGAGGAGGTCCTACAGGCTCTCGGCATCGAAAACCCGCTCGAACTCAGCGGGCTCTACCATGGCGTTAGTCTCGACAAAAAAAGCGTGTCGGATGTGCCACGCCAGCTTGACATGGTGTTCCTCTACCGTCGGCCGATATTGGAAGAGTGGGCAGCCGGCAATGAGACGCTCGGTGCCCTTATTGAACACATTCTTGTGCATGAGATTGGGCATCACTTTGGCTTCTCCGACGCTGACATGGCGGGTATCGAACGCTCATCGGGGGCCTGAAATGGGTCGCGTTTGCTTGGTCGCAGGGGCCCATCGTGTTAATTATTGCCGGTTGGGACTACGGGGACTTTCAAGAAGTTAGAGAATGAGAATCGGCCGTGATTCATACCGCCTGGCTTGGGTGCTGCTTGCACCCCTGATTTTCGGGCTCCATGCCGCGATGGCGGATTTGCGAACGCCCACGCCCGAGGAATACGTTGAGCATGTAGGTGGCGACGCAACGATTGTCGCGGCCGGCGAGTTCAAGCTAGACGGATACACGCTTTATTGTGGTACGCGCCCCACAGTGGTTGACAGCACGCTCGACGACTACGGCGCGGCCTACCCCGGTTATCTGATCATGAACTTGAAACTGCTCGCGAAGGTCTCGACCCCCGTCAAGCTGTGGATCTATTCGCACGAGTGCGGCCATCAATTTCGTGGGCCCGACGAGGCGACCGCCGATTGCTTTGCCGTCCAGCGCGGCCGCAGGCGGGGCTGGCTGTCTCCGGGAGGCGTCGAAGAGATCTGCGAATTTATTCGGCCCGCCAAGGGCGATAGCATGCATTTTTCCGGATCGCATCGCTGCGAATACATGCGCCAATGTTTCTTGGAGCGGAAAGTCCATTGAGCGCTGATTGACCTCCCGCCGCAGCTTCAGCGCTGCGGGTTATCCCCGCGTCTCGCCGCACTCGTACCATTGGTGTCCACACTGCCGAGAAGCGGCACCGCATGCGCCTTTCCGAATATACGCGACGGCTTCTTGCCCTCGCCGAGACGGTTCACCGCTGGCTCGGTGCGCTGTCCGCGCTCGACCGTGAGCGCCGCCTTCGGATTGCCGACTATGCCGATGAAATCGCCGCAACGCTTGCCCGCGCGGGCGAAGCACTAGAAAAGCTCGAGAACGTGCCGCGCAACAAAAAAGCCCGTAATCAGGCGATTCGCGAGCTCGGCCGGATCACGGGCTACGTCGAAACGATGGTCGAGGCCTTGGAGCATCACCTTGACGGGAGAAAGCTTGCTGGCGTTAAAAGGCGGCTTGAGCAGCTTGATTCGGCCGAGCTTCACAAGTCGGTGGTTTCCGGCCGTACGCCGCTGCGCATTGATCGTCTATCGTCAGCAGAAGGGTATTTCTGCGCATTGGCGGATGCATTGAGAACCTGAGAGGAGCCTCGCGAGGCACGCAATGGACAAGTTCACCAAGTTGACCGGCGTTGCCGCGCCGCTACCCATGCGCAACGTCGACACCGATATGATCATCCCCAAGCAATTCTTGAAGACGATCAAGCGTACCGGGCTCGGCAAGAGCCTGTTCTTCGAATTGCGCTACGACGATGCGGGCAAAGAAATCTCCGAGTTCGTGCTGAACCAGCCCGCCTATCGCGATGCAACGATCCTCGTCACGGGAGAAAACTTCGGGTGCGGCTCTTCGCGTGAGCACGCGCCATGGGCGCTTCTCGACTTCGGCTTCCGCTGCGTCATCGCGCCGGGCTTCGCCGACATTTTCTACAATAACTGTTTCCAAAACGGTATTCTGCCCATCATGCTGCCGCAGGCTGACGTCGACAAGCTGATGGATGACGCAAGTCGCGGCGCCAACGCGACGATAACCGTCGATTTGGAGTCGCAAGAGATTCGTGGGCCCGATGGTCGTGCCATCAAGTTCGACATCGATCCGTTCCGCAAGCATTGCCTGCTTAACGGTCTCGACAACATTGGTCTGACGATGGAAAAGCACGAACACATCCAGGCTTTCGAGGAAAAGGCCGCCGTTGCAAAGCCCTGGCATTAGGCGGACCGAGCGGGAGTAAGAGCGTAAGTGGCGTTCGATTGCGATCTTTCTGGTTGGAGGCGGGCTGGGTGTTGGTTTCGGTACAGCGCTGGGGTTCTTTCTCTTCCCCTATGTGTTCCCGCCACCGCCAGCGACGGAGCAAATCACAGAAGTTGAGCGCACACAGGTCATTGCCAACGGAAGCTTTAGTCACGCCAATCCGAATGACCCCGTCCACTACGGCAAGCAGAACGAGAGGAAACGATGGCCAAGCCGATCCATATGATGGTGCGTGTGCTCGACGAGGCACGCTCGGTCGACTTTTACCGTAAGGCATTCGGGCTGGAGATTGCAGACCGCGTAGACTTTCCCGAATTCACGCTCATCTACATGAGCGGGCCGGATGCTCCCTTCGAATTGGAACTGACCGTCAACAAGGGCAATGCCGAGCCCTACAATTTGGGTAACGGCTATGGCCACTTAGCCTTCGCAGTCAATGACCTCGAAGTGGAGCGCGATCGCATGGTGGGGCAAGGGCTTGCCCCCAAGGACATCAAGCAGATGACCCATGAGGGCAAGCCGTTCGGTAAGTTCTTTTTCATCGAGGACCCCGACGGCTACAAGATTGAGGTCCTGCAAAAAGGCGGCCGGTTCAATTAGCGTGCGCTCTCTTGTACAAGGGCGCCACCGCTTCACCGTCTCGGTTTGTAATATTTGTACGCCCGGGAACGCGGATCCTGCTGCTGCCAACGCGAGCCGAGATTGCGAAGGTATTCCTGCTCGGTGGGTTGGCAGAAAATGTTTCCATAGAATCCGTACGGCCCGTTAAAGGGCGTGCAGTCTTTCCTGGCGTAACGATCGGATTTCACCGCAATGAGGCCATCGACCGATAGCGCCACGTTTGGTACCACGCTCGCCGCATGAGCTGGTGTGAAGGTTAAGGGCGCCAGGATCAACGCGCAGGCAGCTAGAGTACGCATGGGCTTCCTCTCTTCGAATGTCCATTTCGAGTGACGGCGAGACATGTGCGCTCGCTTCTCTCGTGCACGGCTAGCTGGCCAGTCTTGATATTCTCACCCAATTTGTAATGGCCTCTTCCTCATAGTCGGCACGACTGCGTGTTAGGTAGGACTTTGCCAAGCCAATGCAAGGGGGATACGCGTGCTCTTCTACCTGTCGAAAATCTTCTGGTTTTTCGCACAGCCGTCAGCATTGCTGCTCATCTTGCTTGTTGGGGGCGCTGCACTACTGACGACGCGCTATCGTAAGATGGGTGAGCGCCTCGTACTCGTGAGTGCAGCGCTCCTCGTTTTCGGCGGGTTGCTGCCGCTTGGCGCCTGGCTGATCTTGCCGCTTGAAGAGCGGTTCCCGCGCGCCGACCTTTCTGGACAGCATATCCATGGAATCGTTGTCTTAGGCGGCGTCGAAAGCGCTCGTGTGAGTGAAGGTCGCAACGCACATGCGATCAACGAGGCAGCGGAACGTTTTACCGAGACGGCAGCGCTTGCGCGGCGGTTTCCTGACGCAAGGATCGTCTTTACCGGCGCCTCCATCGGGCTTCTCACCGCCTCCAGCACCGGTGCCGATGCCGCAAAGTTGATCTTGCGTGACTTCGGTATCGAGGAAACGAACCAACTGGTGATCGAGAAGAAGGCGCGCAGCACGTGGGAGAATGCGCTCTACACCAAGGCACTGGTCCAGCCAAAGCCGGGTGAGCGCTGGTTGCTGGTGACATCGGCATGGCATATGCCCAGAGCGATGGGCGCTTTTCGTGCGGCGGGATTCGATATCGAGGCGTGGCCGGTCGACTATCGGACGGCAGGCTGGTCGGATGCGCTTCTGCCTTTCGATTCGCCCTCCGAGGGTTTGCGGCGACTTGATCTCGTGACGCGCGAATGGATCGGGCTCGTTGCCTATTGGGTGTTGGGCCGCAGTAGCGCTCTCTTCCCCGCACCTGAATAACAACGTGTGCCGAATGACTAAAATCGGCCAGCACGAATTGAAGCTCCTCAGCAACACGTTGGTGTGCTAGCGAAAGCGCAAAGGCCGTGCCGGCGTTGCAATCGGCGCGCATCCACAAGGGGGAGCACATATGGCCGCGAATGAAGCGACCGCGGGGTCTCACCGGCAAAAAGGCATGGGCTCCGAAGCGAAGCGCGTGATATTCGCGTCTTCGCTCGGCACCGTCTTCGAGTGGTACGATTTCTACCTCTATGCCACGCTCGCCCCGTTCTTCGCGGTGTTGTTCTTTCCCCCAGGAAACGACACTGCGGCGTTGCTCTCCGCCTTCGCCACCTATGCTGCCGGCTTTCTCGTGCGCCCCTTTGGTGCAATCATTTTCGGCCGCATTGGCGATCTCGCTGGCCGGAAATACACGTTCCTCATCACTAT
>JAUWCP010000138.1 GCA_030609245.1 Hyphomicrobium sp. | reverse complement strand
CCCCGGCACATTCTGTTAGATGCCGCCTCCTTCAGAAAACGCCTGGAGCTTACTTTCTCGCCTTGATTGTCTTGATTGCTTGCACGGCGTCAAAGCCCAGAATTTCCGACAGCTCCAGAAACTCCACCACATCGATACGGCGCTGGCCGCTCTCGATCCGGGCGACGAATGACTGATACTGCCCAAGGCGAGCAGCCAGCTCGACTTGAGTCATTCCGGCCGCCTCCCTGTACTGGATCAATAGGTCGATCAACGACCTGTGGCGTCGCGAACTTGGTGTCTTTGCCAAGGGAACCCCACCTGAACCTCAGGGTGGAAGCTTCACCTAATCTGAATTTTAGATTATCTAAAATTCAGTTTTCGGCGACAGGGCGCCAACCGGCTGCAACAGCTTCCGCTTCCGAGCAGAACCAACGCTCACCCTGGGCCGTATTGATCCGGACCTTGCCGTACCAGGGGCTCCACGGCATGTGATAGATCTGACCGCGCTTTGATACGTTGCCCTTAATGGCACATCCGCTTGGAGCGGCCTGCTCGGCCCCGCGCCAGCGCTTCTTGCGAAACTCCCAAGCCGGTTCTGAGTTGTCCTGCCAGATACCAATGCGCTGAGCACGCGCTTCAGCCTCCTGTTCGACGTAACTTGAAGAATACTTGACGTACGCCCATGCATTGCCGCTGCGTACCATCTCCGCGTTGATGTCGAGATCGCCGACGAAGCAGACCCCGATCGTGCGGCCATACTTGTCCGTGCCGTGACTATTGCAGCTCACCGGCCGACCCGACACCAGCTTCGTAAGAACCCGTGTGGCCGACTTGCCGCAGCGCCATGGAGTGCCACCTCTGCGGCCACAGGTCTGCGCGGTCTCAGGTGCATCGATGCCCAGCAACCGCACGCGTTCGCCAGCAATCTCGATCGTGTCGCCATCGATGATGCGTGCTGCACCCACCAGATCGCCCCGCGCGACCGTTTCGCTTGCTGGGACTAGCATGAGTGCTACGAGAGCGAAGACGCCGGCCAGCGCGCGCGTCACAGGTCGGCGAATCAAATAACGTGTTGCATCTTCAAACATAATTGCAGATTCAGCCTGATTCGCGTGGCGCAACCTAGGCTAAATCATGAGATGAATCTGCAACCTATGATGAGTCCCCAGCTATTTTGGGTGGAACGCCAGGAAATACGCTGTATTCCGCCCGAGCCGCACGGACCTCACGGTGGCACGAAGAGCACATCTGGAAATTTTGAACACTTGCCAATTCCCTGCAGCTTCGCACTTGCGTAGTCTTGTAACCAAATGGGGGGATACGTGGCCACGTTTCTACAGGGCTTCAGATGCTTGGGAGCGGTTTGGCGGATCGGGGCGCTGTTGCTTGCCCTGGCGGTCGCTGGATGCTCCACGCTCCAAGACTTCGCCGGCGTGGAGCACCCCGGCTATCAGAGCAATGGCACCTACGTGCTGAGTGCGCAGGACAGAGGGCTTGGCTGCGGGCACCTGCAAGAGCGATCAGACGGCCTGATCGAGCAGATGCAGGCGCTACCAGCGCTCGCTGCGCAAGAGATCAAGAACGCCCCCAGCAACATCGCTGCGCTGTTCAATAGAGCTTTCGGCGAGAGCGGCGACGGGCTTAAAACCATCAACGATTACGATCGTTCCCACGCCGAAGCCACCGCACTCAATGTGCAACTCGCCGAAAAAGGCTGCGGCTCAACAGATATCGATGCGCACTTAGGAAAAACCAACGAACAAATGGCCTCTTTCAGGCGCTAGGGTTTTGGAGGTGCGCGGGCAGCTGCGGCCAATCAGCGGCGGCGATAACCGCCCGAGCCAGATCGTGGCGGCGGGCCGCCGCTCCGTACGTCCTTATGACGGAAGTTGATGCGGCCCTTGGTGAGATCATAGGGTGTCATCTCGATGGTGACGCGATCGCCAGCCAGGATTCTAATGCGGTTCTTTTTCATCCGGCCCGAGGTATAGGCGATCACCTCGTGGCCGTTGTCGAGCTTGACCCGGCACCGGGCGTCAGGAAGAACCTCCGCCACCACGCCCTCAAACTCCAGCATTTCTTCTTTCGCCATCAAATCTCCTGCTGTCGCGACGCTTCAAGCGTCTACGTGAAAATTGAAACATGTCCGCATAATCGCAGGGGAGCACAAATGGCCGCCCCCCTTACAATGGGAATGATGCGGGGTCCTCATAGCGGACGCAGATTCACCGCAGCAACCTTTCCGTTACGGCCAGTCTCGGTCTCGTACGCAACCTTTTGTCCCTCGCGCAACGTGGACAGACCGGCACGCTCAACCGCGGAGATATGCACGAAGACGTCGTTACCACCTTCTTCGGGCTGGATGAAACCGTAGCCCTTCTGGCCGTTGAACCACTTCACAGTGCCGTTTGCCATCAAATGCCTCCAAAGCAAAAAGGCAATCCCCGTCGGCGGACCCTCAAGGGCATCAAAGCGCGCGATGGAGAGGTCTAGTGTCGGCACAGCAAAGCGCCGTCGCAGAGTAAACCAAGGCGTGTTCGATCGGCCCTATATGGACCGAGCCTTCGTGAAAGGCAAGGTGCGGAAAGTCAGACGAAGCATTGTGTGGAGGGTGCAAAGTAACAGGCAAGATGGGCGCAAGATCCCCTAGATTCTAAGGTCTCGAGCGCTGCCCGTGACACTGTATCGGACCATCCGAGCCGGCTGTAGGGGGATCTTGATCCTGGCATTTTACGGTGCGCTGGAGCGTCAAGGCGCCGGCAGCAACGTCCTGCTGCCACATACGCTTCATGGCTGGGCGTGGGGCACCATTGGCTGCGGCCCTGCTTGGACCGTTTGTGCCACCTCGTCCGCCAAGCGGAGCCGGGCGCACAAGAAGAGCGGCGCGACGAGCTGTGGCGTCATGCGCAAGCCAGCCAGGTCGACGACGACGCCCCGTGAGCGGGGGTTACAAACACAACAAAGGACCCGACATCAACCGCCCGGCCCTTTGTTCAGCTTCGTTTCGGTTTTCGCCTTAGTAAAGGTAAGGGCAGATCCGCTCCTCACCTTCATAGGTAATGTAGGTACCCGTCACAGGATCAAACGAGCGGAACTCATATGCGCATCGCCTCATATCGTGATCGCGGGCACGGCCTTCGCGGATCGCGGCTGCGATGATCGTACCGGCAATAATGCCGCCGATAAGGGCACCCGCACCGTAACCGCGGCGGTAGCCGCGGCGATAGGGACCCCGCCGGTAGCCGTAACCGCGGCCCCAGCCGCGACGCTGAACTTTTGTAATCTTCTCGCCATTTGTGATGCCAGGCTTCGGCAGCGGCGCTGCGCTAGCCGTCACCGCAGTGAATGCGGGTGCTATCAAACTGGCACACAAGACAGGAACGAGGATCGATCTGGTTAGTCTCACACCATGTTCCTTCTAATATTTGCCGCGCCGACCGGCCGCGCCCGATTTCTTAGGAGCGGGGCCGCGGCGCCTTAGATGAGTTGAACACGCGATTAAGTCACTAGGCTTTCTCGCTACGCCGGTACACGCATGCGCCCACACCAATCACATCTCAATAAACGCCGATCTAATGCTAGATCCATCGCCGAAGTGAGGCGCTGGCATGACGAATACGAGGCACCCCCCCGAGCGGCGCCTAGTTCTCCCCCATCTTTAGTGCAGCGATGAAGGCCTCTTGAGGGATCTCCACCTTGCCGAACTGGCGCATCTTCTTTTTGCCGGCCTTTTGCTTCTCCAAAAGCTTACGCTTGCGCGTGATATCGCCACCGTAGCACTTGGCGATCACGTCTTTGCGCAGTGCACGGATGGTCTCGCGCGCAATGATGCGCCCGCCGATCGCAGCCTGCACGGGGATCTGGAACAAGTGCTGCGGGATAAGTTCCTTCAGTTTCTCGCACATGGTGCGCCCGCGCGCGTCTGCGCGTGAACGGTGCACGATAATCGAGAGCGCATCGACGGGCTCGGCATTGACCAGAATTTGCATCTTGACCAGATCACCGGGTTCATAATCCATGATCTGATAGTCGAACGAGGCATAGCCCTTAGAGATTGACTTCAAGCGGTCGTAGAAGTCGAACACCACCTCGTTAAGCGGCAGCTCGTAGACGAGCATGGCGCGAGAGCCGGCGTAGGTGAGATTCTTTTGGCGTCCTCGCCGGTCCTGGCACAGCTTCAACACGCCACCCAAATGCTCATCGGGCACCATGATGGTCGATGTAATCCATGGCTCGTCGATACGATCAATGCGCACCGGGTCCGGCATGTCGGCCGGGTTGTGCATCTCCATCATCGTCCCGTCGATGAGATGGATCTGATAGATGACGCTCGGTGCAGTGGCGATAAGTTCGAGATTGAACTCGCGATCTAAGCGCTCGGTGATGATCTCCAGGTGCAATAGACCGAGGAAGCCGCAACGGAACCCGAGTCCTAGCGCGGCAGACGTCTCCATCTCGTAGGAGAAGCTCGCGTCGTTGAGGCGAAGTCTGCCCATTGCCTCGCGCAGATCAGCAAAATCGGCAGCGTCGACAGGAAATAGCCCGCAAAAGACCACCGGCTGTGCCGGTTTGAAGCCTGGCAAGGCCTGCGAGGTGGGATTGCGCTCGTCCGTCACGGTGTCGCCGACGCGCGTATCGGCCACCTCCTTGATAGAAGCAGTAAAGAAGCCGACCTCACCCGGGCCCAGCGCATCCATCATCTCTTGCTTGGGGCGGAACACGCCGACGCGGTCAACTTGGTAGCTGGCATCCGTCGACATCAGCTTGATCTTCTGAGCCTTGCGCAGGCTCCCATCGAGAACGCGCACAAGCACGACGACGCCGAGATAGGCGTCATACCAACTGTCGATCAGCAACGCCTTTAGGGGCTTGCTTGCATCGCCCTGCGGTGGCGGCAGGCGCTCGACGATCGCCTCGAGCACGGCATCGACGTTGATACCCGTCTTAGCCGAGATCGGAATCGCATCTGAAGCATCGAGCCCGATGACATCTTCGATCTGTTGTTTGACACGGTCAGCGTCGGCTGCCGGCAGATCGACTTTGTTGAGGACGGGCAGGATCTCCAGATCGTTGTCGAGTGCCTGATAGACGTTGGCGAGCGTTTGCGCTTCTACGCCCTGGCTGGCGTCCACCACCAAGACGGCTCCCTCGCAGGCTGCCAAACAGCGCGAGACCTCGTAGGCGAAGTCGACATGGCCCGGCGTGTCCATCAAATTGAGCTGATAGGTTTTGCCGTCCTTGGCGCGATAGTCGAGGCGCACGGTCTGCGCCTTGATGGTGATGCCGCGCTCGCGCTCGATGTCCATCGAGTCGAGGATCTGCTCCTTCATCTCACGGCTGGTGACGTTGCCACACAGCTGGATCATCCGGTCCGACAACGTCGACTTTCCGTGATCGATATGGGCGATGATGGAGAAGTTGCGAATAAGAGAGGTGTCGATCATTCGGGCTGCTTTAGCACTTGCCTTCCGGGTGCAAAAGGGGCGATGGCTGCGCCATATTCTGCACATTTGCGGGCGCTACGGCCCCCACCGCTCTTGCCAGATTATATTTTGGAATTATTCTAAAGAGTGAATTGCGTCATTGGGCGGAGCAATCCACGTGCGCGCGTTCTCAGGCCTCAGCGAGCAGGAGATTTTGGCGCTCGCCATTTCCTTGGAAGAAGAGGATCACCGCGTCTTCGTCGAGTATGCGCACGCCATTGCGGAGAACTATCCGGCTACGGCCAAGGTCTTTTTGGAAATAGCCGAGCAGGAATCGGAAAACCGCCGGCGTCTCATCGATCTCTATCGAGAAAGATTCGGCGAGCACATACCCCTCATTCGGCCGCGTGACATCAGAGGCTTTGTGAAACACGAACCCATCTGGATGGTGCGGCCATTGGGTCTCGACAAAGTGCGCCGGCAGGTCGCGGCCAGAATTTACGAGACGCGGCGGTTTTATGAGCGTGCACAGGAGCGCGCGAACGATGCCGGCACTCGCCAGCTCTTGGGTGATCTTGTAGCCGCTGAAGTCCGCCAGGAAAGCGCGGCCCGCCAACTCGGCGACGAACACCTCACTACCGATGCACGAGCAGCGGAAGCCGAAGTCCAGCGGCGCATGTTCGTATTGCAAATCGTGCAGCCGGGCCTCGCGGGACTGATGGACGGCTCAGTCTCAACGCTGGCGCCGCTGTTTGCTGCAGCGTTCGCGACCATGAGCACCTGGCAGACATTCCTTATCGGAATGGCAGCCTCAGTCGGGGCAGGTATCTCCATGGGGTTCGCGGAGGCGCTGTCCGACGATGGCTCGTTGACGGGCCGCGGCCATCCCTTGCTCCGGGGTACGGTGACGGGGGTCATGACTGGCGTCGGCGGCATCGGCCACACGCTGCCCTTCTTAATTGATGACTTCCGCATTGCCACGACGCTTTCCATCGTAATCGTGCTGATCGAGCTGTGGGTCATTGC
>JAUWCP010000304.1 GCA_030609245.1 Hyphomicrobium sp. | reverse complement strand
TGCCGAAGGAGTTCGTCTCTATCGCCACCAAGAAGATCGCCGCCATCAATGAGGCCTATGACCAGATTGCGAAGGAGCGCAAATTCTAGATTGCGCTTGCACCGAATGTCCGGTTTGGAGCAGTTAGCGGACTTGGCGCGCGCTCCACCCTACTTCCGCTAATGACCCAAAGCGGACATCCGTGTCTTGAAATCAAAGCCAGAACAGACGAAGTTGGTGGGTGGACAGCTACCCGCCGGAACGAGAGCAACGATGTGCGGCTTTGTCTGCCTCTGGAAAATCGATGATCCGGCATTGGCGCGCCGGATGATCGACAAGATTGCCCATCGCGGGCCCGACGAAGTGCGTGTGAGCGAGGCGCCGAACGTACCCGCGGTGATGGCCCATTGCAGACTGTCGATCATCGGTCCCGAGGCCGGAACGCAGCCCATCTACTGCGCCGAAAACGTTCTCGTTGCCAATGGCGAGATCTACAACTACGCGGACCTGCGGGCAATTCTTGGCGAGAGCGCCTTTGAGACCCAGAGCGATAGCGAGACCATTCTGCATCTGTTCCGGTCCGAAGAATTGCGGTGGATCGCCAAGCTCGATGGCATGTTTGCCTTTGTTCTGGCCACACCGGATCGAATCATCGCCGCGCGCGATCCGCTCGGCATAAAGCCGCTCTACATGGCCCGCATCGGCGAGGGCCTGGCCTTTGCTTCCGAGTTGAAGGCGTTTGACGGCCTTGGCCTCAGCGAGGTCGAGGCCATCGACCCCGGCGCGATGTTCGACAGCATCGATGGTTTTCGCGAATGGTACCGCATGCCACACGGCGCGGCCGAGCTGGAGCCGGGGGAGGATCCCGAACCGATCTGGCGCGAATTGCGTCTCGTTCTGGAAGCGGCGGTGCGTAAATGGATGGTGGCAGACGTCGAGGTTGGTTCGTTTCTGTCTGGAGGGCTGGATTCCTCAGTCATTGCGGCCCTCGCGGCGCGCGCTATTGACCGTCCCCTCAAAACTTTCGCAGTCGGCACGGCAGGAAGTCCCGACCTTTCGGCTGCGCGCGCTGTAGCTGAACACATCGGCTCGGATCATCTGGAGCTTGTCTTCACGGCTGACGACCTTGCCGAGGTCCTGCCGCATGTGATTTACCACCTTGAAAGCGCGGACGTCGATCTCGTACGCAGCGCCGTACCGACCCATTTCGCGAGCACGCTCGCCCGCCGCCATGTCAAGGCGGTGTTGACGGGCGAGGGGGCGGACGAGCTATTCGCCGGCTACGCGTATCATCATGCTTACGCACGGAAGCCACGCGCATTGGCCGATGAAATTACGCGGTCGCTCGGGGCCATGCACAATATCAATCTGCAACGCGTGGACAGAATAACAATGGCCCAAGGTCTAGAAGCACGCACGCCGTTCCTCGACCGTGACCTCATCGACTTCGCGCAATCAATTCCGGCCTCTCTGAAGATGAAGATCGTCGATAAGGCAACACACGAAACGACGGAAAAGTGGATCCTGCGCAAGGCGTGCGAGGATCTGCTTCCCACCGACTTGGTCTGGCGCAAGAAGGCTCAGTTCGATGAGGGGACCGGAACCGTCGGTGCTCTCGATCAGGCGATTTCACGACTGCTCGGCGTAAAGCCGCCTGTCGATCGCGAGCGCGAAGGTAAACTTTATGAGCGTTTGCTGCGCGAACAATATAAGGACCCCGACCTCATCCTGGAGAACGCTGGCATGTGGAGCGCCAAGCGCATCGCGGTTTGATCACCGTGGTCGTGGCAAGCTCATGTCCGCTAATGACCCCAAGCGGACATTTCGCGATCGGCGGACCCCAACACCTTCGAAGGCTTGGCAATCAGCCAGATCCGGGCAACGATGCTGGCATCTACCATCCATCTGGGAGATGTCCGATTGGATGAAGGCAACGACAGAGAAGCCTTGATTGGGAGCGGATTGATCTGAATGAATGAGAGCCCGGCAAAAGCGAGACTCGATACGCTGGAGAGCGCCGATATCATGCGGCTTCTGCCGCATCGCTATCCCTTCCTTCTCGTAGACCGAATTATCGACATAGACGGGGATCGTTCGGCTACGGGTATCAAGAATGTGACTGCGAACGAGCCATTTTTTCAGGGACACATTCCGGGCAATCCTATTATGCCCAGCGTGCTCCTAATAGAGGGCATGGCTCAGACGGCTGGCGCGCTCTGCATTAGCTTTGCCGGAGACCTCAAGAAGGCTCCCCTTGTCTACTTCATGGCAATTGACAAAGCTCGCTTCCGACGCCCGGTGTTCCCCGGCGACATTATTTTTTATCACATAAAGAAGATGCGCGGCCGCGGCCGTGTCTGGCGTTTCAGGGCCCAAGCTATCGTCAACAGCACCCTTGTCGCCGAGGCTGAGATCAGTGCAGTGCTAGTGGAAGAAGAGCGGCGCTAAGGTTGTCTCTATCAAATTTCGTTGTCCGCTTCTGATGCTGTGGACGGCTCCTCCACCGGCATCGTGATGCGTCATATTCGCGGCGTGCGAATGTCGCCTATTGGCACACCTGAGACATTCACGCGGCGGGGTTCAATGTCCGGTTCATAGCCCTTTTCGGACATCAACGTATCGCCCGCTCATGTCGCAGAATGACCCAAAGCAGACATTGGCTTTCTCGCGAAATGAGAACGATTAGGAACTCAGGTATTGCGACAAGGTATGACCGCCTGGCCATCAATCACCTTGCCGCCGTCTGCCTCGCTGGTGCTACTGGTGCCGGTGCTACTGGTTATGAGTCCAGAGCCTA
>JAUWCP010000162.1 GCA_030609245.1 Hyphomicrobium sp. | reverse complement strand
GGAGCGCTTTTCGAAATTAGACGGACGCGTAACAGCCACCTTCGAGATCCTCAATTTAACTGCATGGGCGCCGGACGAAAGCCAGCCCAAGCCATTGCGGCCAGGTTCAGCTAAAACGCGCCTTGCTGATGCGCTAGGCGTTTCAGAGCGCAAGATTCGCGAGTAGCGTCGACTAGAGCAAGATCGTTCTTGATGGAATCGCTTACCAAGCCCAGAAGGTTCCCGACAGATAAGTGAATCTTGCTCTCAATCAAAAGTGTAGAGACTGATTCACGTTTCACTTGGACGCGATTAGAACTTCCAAGTGAAACGATCAGGCTCTAGCCCAACAAATCGCGTAGCGGGGCGATCAGCGGCTCATCTGCCGGCGGCATGGGATAGCGCGTTAGCCGCGCCGCCCGAACCCACGCGATCTCCTGGTCCTCACGCGCGGTAACTGTGCCGTCCCACTGCCGGCAGAGATAGAGTGGCATCAGAAGGTGAAACGCGTCGTAGGCGTGGCTTGCGAATGTGAACGGCGAAAGGCACGTCTCGCAGACGTCAATGCCAAGCTCCTCAAATAGTTCGCGGCGGAGTGCGGCCTCGGGCGTCTCGGTGGACTCCACCTTGCCGCCGGGGAACTCCCACAGCCCCGACATCGATTTGCCGTCCGGGCGGCGGGTGATCAGCACGCGGTTATCGCGATCGATAAGGGCAGCGGCTGCGACAAGCAGGATCTTTCGGCTCATGTGCGGGGCATAGCGGGAGTTTCGCTGCGTGGGTAGAGAAAAACTCCCACGTTTGCCCACGAACCCAATCGATGGGGCGCTTGCCACACGGCCAATGCTCGGCAAGCATGGATGCGCGCAAATCTCATTCCTCCGGGGAATCCGCCATGCATTCCATTCGCCGCCTATCCTTTGCGTTCGCACTCTTAGTGGCCTTCTTTGCGACGCCTGTTACATTGCTACAGGCACAAGGCCTCGACATCGCCAAAGCAAACGTGATCGACCTCACGCATGCTCTCGGCGCCGATACCATCTTCTGGCCGACCCAGACCGATAGCTTCAAACTGACGAAGCTGTTCAAGGGGATGACCGAGGAAGGTTTTTTCTATGCAGCCTACAAGTTCTGCTTGCCCGAGCACGGCGGCACGCACCTGGACGCGCCCTTTCATTTCGCTGAGCGCGGCTGGACAGTAGCTAAGATCCCGCTGAAGCGGCTCATTGGGCCGGCGGTCGTAATCGACATTTCCGCCAAGGCGGCAAAGGATCCAGACTACACGCTCAAGGTGGAGGACGTGACCGCGTGGGAGGCGGTGCACGGTAAGGTTCGCGCCGGCGCCATTGTGCTATTGCGCACGGGCTGGAGCAGCCGTTGGCCCGACAAGCTTGCCTATCTAGGCGATGATACGCCGGGGGACGCCAGCAACCTTCACTTTCCATCCTACGGGGCGGAAGCAGCGCAAATGCTTGTCGAACGCGGCGCCACAGTGCTCGGCGTCGATACGGCGAGCATCGACAATGGCCCCTCGCGCAAATTTCTTGTGCACCAAATCACAAGTGCAGCCAACGTGGTGGGGCTGGAAAACCTGAAAAACCTCGACAAGCTGCCGCCAACGGGCGCTTGGGTCTTAGCCCTTCCAATGAAGCTCGCGGGCGGCTCCGGCGCACCTGCACGTGTGGTTGCGCTTGTGCGATAGTGGGACCCAGAAGATTCAGCCAGGTCGGCAGGCCGACACGCCGGTCGTATCGCTTAGTGCCTGATCATTTCACTTGGACGCACTTGAGCCGTTCCAAGTGAAACGTGAATCACACCTCTACACTTTTGATTTAGGGTCTATGACCCTAGGGTCTAGACCCTAGAGTAAGATTCACTTGTCTGTTGGAGACCTCCCGGCCGAAGGCTTAAGCGATTCAATCAAGAACGATCTTGCTCCAAGGCGCGCGGGGCCGAAGAATGCGAGCTACGATCTCAGTGTCGTCGTGCTTTCGGTGCGGCGTTAGATCTTCCAACCCGAATGGATGGCGGCAATGCCACCGGTCAAATTACGGTAGCTGACGCGCGCAAATCCGGCTTCGCGGATCATCGCGGCGAAGCGTTCCTGTGCAGGGAACTTGCGGATGCTCTCAACGAGATAGCGGTAGGGTTCCCCATCACCTGCGGTGAGTTGGCCCAGACGTGGGATTACCTCGAACGAATGGAAATCATAGAGCCGGTCGAGGATCGGCACCTGCACCTGGGAGAATTCAAGGCAGAGAAAACGCCCACCGGTCTTTAGGACGCGAAAGGCTTCGCCAAGTGCCTTGTCTATGTGAGTGACATTGCGGATGCCGAAGGCAATTGTGTAGGCATCGAATGTACGGTCCGAAAACGGCAGTGCTTCTGCGTTTCCTTGCGTAAGAGTGACGCGCTGATCAAGGCCTGCCTCGCGTACTTTGCGGCGCCCCACGCTGAGCATTTCCTGGCTGATGTCACACAGGACGGCGGTCGCATTTGGCCCGCTCGCGCGTGCATAGCGAATTGCAACGTCCCCCGTGCCGCCTGCCACATCGAGCAGGCGGAAGGAACGGTCGTTGCGCGGTGGATTGAGCCACCCGATCAGATCGTTCTTCCACAAGCGGTGCAAGCCGCCTGACATCAGGTCGTTCATCAGGTCATAGCGTTCGGCAACGGTGGCAAAGACCTCGTTCACAAGGCCTTGGCGCTCGTTTTCCGGCACATCGCGGAATCCAAACTTTGTTTGGTGCGCAGCGCGGCTGCGCTGTCCTTCATTTGTGGGACTGCTCATGAGGGCCGACAATAGCGAAGGCGCGTGCCACGCGCTATGGTCCCGGCCGCGTGGGTCGCAATTGTGTTGTCGAAGCGGTTAAGAAGATGCCCGAGCTGCCCGAAGTGGAGATTGTGCGGCGAGGCCTGGAGCCGGTGTTCACAAATGCCCGATTTGCATATGTGGAGCAGCGGCGCGCCAACCTTCGCTTTGACTTTCCAGAGCGCTTTGCCCGGCGTCTCAGCGGTCAGAGTGTTGAACGCTTGGAGAGGCGGGCCAAGTACCTGGTGGCCTATCTGTCCGGCAGTGAAGTGCTCCTCATGCACCTCGGCATGACTGGCCGGTTCACGGTCTATTGCAAGTCCCGAAAAGACAAGCCGTGGGGCCGGCCGCTTGGCGACTTTGCCCACATGACGGCTGCCAGCGCCAAGCACGATCACATTGTGTTTCACATGGAGCACGGTGCAATCGTCACATACAACGATCCACGCCGCTTCGGCTTCATGCTGCTCGTCCCCCAAGCCGAACTCGCTGCGCACCCGCTGATACGCGAACTTGGTGTCGAGCCGCTTGGTCCGGCACTAACCGCAGAATACCTGGCGCAGCGTGCGGCCGGGAAAGCAGTCGATCTCAAGGCATTTCTGGCCGACCAGCGCATTGTGGCGGGTCTTGGCAACATCTATGTGTGCGAGGCGCTGTTTCGCGCTGGGTTTTCGCCCAAACGCCCAGCGGCCAGTCTGGCAAAGAAAAGCGGCATGCCGACGGTGCGGGCATTGGAACTCGTTGAATCTGTCCGTGCAGTGCTGAAAGAATCGATCGCCGCAGGGGGCTCGTCTTTGCGTGACTACCGCCACACGGACGGCGCGATCGGTGCATTTCAAGAGTCATTCGCTGTCTATGGCCGCCAGGGACAACCATGTGTATCGACTGGCTGCCAGGGCAACGTGCGCCGTATCTTCCAAAGGGGCCGCTCGACATTCTTCTGTCCTAAATGTCAGCGGTGAACGGTGCGCGTCAGTGCGAGCTGGGCCCTTGGGTGAGCTTCCGATACGATAGCACTGAGATCAGCGACAACAGCGCTAGCGTCACGCTTCCAGCAAGGAAGATATCGTTGGCGGCCCAGTCGGATTTGGGTGTGGCGAGCTTTCCGGAAAGTAGAAGAAAGGCCAACGCAGCGATCGTGCCAAGCCCTTGCAACGCGCCAAGGCTCGTCACGGCCGCGAGTGCGCGTGGTGTACGAAGCCCACTGTTGTCCGCACTGAGCCAGCGGGTGTAGACGAAGACGCCAATAGCGACGAGCGCCATGGCTGCGCCGTACTGCCACCCGTGGCGCCAACTCAAGCCGGACAAGGAATAGACGGTCAGCATCGCCGCAGCTCCCCACGTGTAGGCAAGACCGGTAAGGACAGAATTGCACAGTACGGAGGCGATCACGGCGCCTTCCTCGCTTTGCGCTGGGCCGTGGCGCATGAGCGGCCAATTGATGCGCAGCGTCGCGAAAATTATCTGCACCACGAAGAGCGTGGCTGCTAGTGCGAAGACGAGGCGCGCGTCTCGCGCCGCGGCAAGCACCATCACCAGCACGCTCGCTACGAGCGCTATAACAATCGCCAGCAGCAGCGGTTTTAAGGGTTTGGCGCGTTCCATGTCTTGTGTGTTCAAGTTTGCAGCCCCCAGCTATGCATTGGCGCGACTAGGATTTCTTCGGTTGCGGGCTGCGTAGGGCATTGGCGCTAATCAGTGCGAGCGCGGCTGCCCCGAAAAAGAAGATGTTGTTTGCCGCCCAGTCGGGCTCTTGCGGATCGCGCGGCATCTTGTCGTCAATAATGAGGCCGATCATGGTAATGAGCATGCCCACGAGCTGGCCGATTGTAAGATAGCGTGCCAGCTTGAGCATGGTTTCATCCTCGCGGCCGGTCTCAGCATCCCGGCTCATCGTCGCTGAAAAGAAGAAACACAGAGCGGCGACGACCCCGGCGGCGAGAACGTACTGCCACCACTCATGCCAATTCAGAATGAAGATGTATGTGAAGAGCATGCCGAGTGCGGCCCAGGCCCACACAAAGCCCATGTCGCGGGCGGTTGCACTAACGAGGGCTGGAAGGTCGGCACCTTTGGCAACCAGTCGCTGGAAGTCCCAAACTGCGAGGACCGCGAACCCAAGGCAAACCAGCGCCGCCAGCGCCAAATGCAGCCCTGGCCTATCTGCGCCGGAGCTCAGAAGGATCGCCAACAGGCCGATAACCAATGCCAAGATCCAAGTCCAAGTCGACGTCATGCGTGTCCCTCCTGCGGCCTATTCTTGGGGTGCCGGGCGCACCCTTAACAGATTTCCAGGGGCCTGTTCTCCTTTGCGGCCGGGTTGTTTCGCCCCGGCAGGCCCGTTGACCGCCGTTCGGCGGCCGTTTATACGACTGCCAACTAAAGCCGCTCGGAGCTAGGGTTTCGGGCGGCAAGTGCATTTCGCCCCGCCGCCCGGCTTGCCCGAGCTTTAAGAGCAAAGGACGGAGCGATGCTGAGGACTTAGGAAGGGTTAGGATATGGCCAATACAAAGTCGGCGAAGAAAGCCGCTCGCAAGGCGATTCGCCGAACTGAGATCAACAAGGCGCGCACCTCGCAGGTTCGCACCGAGGTGCGCAAGGTTGAAGCGGCGATTGCTGCAGGCAACAAGGACACAGCGCTTGAGGCATTGAAGTCCGCAACGCCGTTGATGGCGCGTTCGGCGCAGAAGGGCGCGATGCATAAGAAGACGGTTAGCCGCAAGATTTCTCGGCTGACGGCGCGCGTGAAGGCGATCGCAAGTTGACAAAATCATGACCCAAGTCGGTCATGACACTTCCGCGGTATTTTCGCCACACGGCAGTTGCGAGTCGCGCGACCCAATAACGATTCTTGAACGATCATAAGCCGCGGATTTTAGTGGCGCTCCGGCCTCGCAACGCGAGCACGTAA
>JAUWCP010000124.1 GCA_030609245.1 Hyphomicrobium sp. | reverse complement strand
CGCCGAATGGGGCCACTGTGTTTTGCTCGCGACGTTTTGCGACACTTAGAGCCTAATGTCACCCCACGATGTGGACAATGATGAAGGCCTTAAATCGGCCGCGGTTGCCGCCGAATCAGCTATTTAACCAGAGTTCGCGAGATGAAAGATGGCATAAAAGATATGCAGTTGTCGCAGGTTAGCTTTCGGCAGATGCCAGCAACGCTAAAGGTGTTGCTGGCCTTGGCCGTGTCTGCCCTCGTCGTTACCTCCGGTGGTTGCGGGACGACGACTGAAACCCCGCTTCCAAGTCTTGTGTCGCCCGGTTCGAGTTCACTGACGCAAGAGCAGCAGAAATTGGCGATCCAAGAGCTGAACAAGAAGAAAGCAACCCACGAGCAAGACGCAATTAGGTATATCGAACAAAGCCGATAGAAAATAGCCTTGAGAGCAGCGCTGGGCTCTGGACGGGGTCCAGGGCGCGGGCGTAAACACTGAAACAGCACTCAGAACGTGCGAAGGAAAGTCCCGTCTGCTCCGTTTGGTATAAGGGGCGTCCGGTCTCGGTCTATGAGGCCGTCGAGACGATCCCTGAAGAGGTACCCTTGGAAACCGATTTCCACCGTATCAGGCGTCTGCCGCCTTACGTCTTTGCCGAGGTCAACGGGTTGAAGGCAGCGGCGCGCGCGCGTGGTGCCGATATCATCGATCTCGGCATGGGAAATCCTGATCAACCGACGCCGCAGCACATTGTCGACAAGCTGGTTGAAACAATCAATAAGCCGCGTACGCACCGATATTCCGCATCGAAGGGCATCCCCGGATTGCGCAGGGCGCAAGCTGCCTACTACGATCGCCGTTTCGGCGTGAAGCTCGACCCCGAAACCCAGATTGTCGCAACTCTTGGGTCCAAGGAAGGCTTCGCCAACGTGGCGCAGGCCATCACCGGGCCCGGCGACGTTATTCTTGTGCCAAACCCGACCTATCCGATCCATGAGTTCGGCTTCCTGATTTCCGGTGCTGCTATCCGCCATCTGCCGGCTGGAACCGGAGAGAGCTTCCTGCGACTTGTCGAGCGCTCTTGCAAACACACGGTGCCGAAGCCGTTGGCGCTCGTGCTGTCATACCCATCGAACCCGACAGCGATGACGGCAGAACTCGACTTCTACAAGGACGCGGTTGCGCTCGCCAAGCGGCTTGATCTCATTCTTCTGTCCGACCTGGCTTATGCAGAGATCTATTTCGATGGGGCACCGCCGCCGTCGATACTACAGGTGCCTGGCGCGATCGACGTTGCTGTGGAGTTCACCTCGCTGTCCAAGACCTACAATATGCCGGGCTGGCGCATGGGTTTTGCGGTTGGCAATGAGCGCCTCATCGCGGCGCTCGCGCGCATCAAATCCTATCTGGACTATGGCGCCTTCACGCCGGTGCAGGTGGCTGCCGCGGCTGCTCTCAATGGGCCGCAAGACTGCGTCGAGGAGATACGTGCGACCTATCATCGCCGGCGCGATTGTCTGGTGGAGCGGTTTGGGCAGGCTGGCTGGGCCATACCACCGCCGCCCGCCACGATGTTTGCCTGGGCCCCGTTGCCAGAGCCGTTCAAGCACATTGGCTCGGTCGAGTTTTCTAAGCTTCTGATCGAAAAAGCGGACATTGCCGTCTCCCCCGGCCTCGGCTTTGGCGAGTATGGGGAAGGTTACGTGCGCATTGCCCTTGTGGAGAACGAGCACCGCATTCGCCAGGCAGCCCGGAATCTCAAAAAGTTCCTCGCTCAGGCACCCGAAACGATGCATAACGTGATCCCAATTTCGCAGAAGGCAGGCCGGTAGTCCGTTACGTTTCCATGCAGCATCCACTCAAACTGGGCATCGCCGGCCTTGGCACCGTTGGCGCAGGCCTCCTTCATTTGCTCGCGCATCAAAAACGGCACCTGGATGGGCGGGTCGGCCGGCAGATTGTCGTGGCAGGCATTTCGGCGCGGACGAAGGCCAAAGACCGCGGCGTCGACCTTAGCAACATCACGTGGTTCGACGACCCCGTGAAGCTTGCAGAAGATCCAGACATAGAGGTTTTCGTCGAGTTGATCGGCGGGGCTGATGGTGTGGCCAAAGCAGCGGTCGAGGCGGCCTTGCGCGCAGGCAAGCACGTCGTCACGGCCAACAAGGCTCTGCTGGCTGAGCACGGTGTGGCATTGGCGGAGCTTGCCGAGGAGCACCGTGTTGCTTTGAACTTCGAGGCGGCGGTCGCCGGCGGCATCCCCGTCATTAAGACATTGCGTGAATCGCTGAGTGCCAACGAGGTGCACCGCGTCTACGGCATCCTCAACGGCACCTGCAACTACATCCTCACGACAATGACGGAGGAAGCCCGCTCCTTCGACGATGTTTTGAAGGAGGCGCAAGCGCACGGTTATGCCGAGGCGGACCCAACATTCGATGTCGGGGGCTTCGACACCGCGCACAAACTTGCGATCCTGGCGAGCCTGGCATTCGGCACCCGGGTATCCTTCGAACAGATCGACGTAGAAGGCATCGAGACCATCACCGAGGCTGACATCGAGGCGGCCGCGGACATGGGGTATTGCATCAAGCTGTTGGGCGTTGCGATGCAGACCAAAAGCGGTGTCGAGGCGCGCGTGAATCCGGCAATGGTGCCGAAGCATTCCGCCATTGCCGAGGTGTCGGGCGTCACCAATGGCGTCGCCATCGACGCGAACTATTGTGGCAGCCTGTTGTTGGTCGGACCGGGCGCGGGTGCGCGCCCTACTGCCTCGGCGGTGGCCAGCGATATTGTCGACATCGCACGCGGGAATATATTGGCGCCGTTCTTGACGCCGACGCGTGATCTCAAAGCCTATAAGAAAGCCAAGCTCGGCGCGCATCAGGGCGCTTACTATGTGCGCCTGTCAGTCTACGACCGTCCAGGCGGCATGGCGGCCATCGCCAAACGCATGGGCGATCGCGAGATTTCGATCGAGAGCATGGTGCAGCGGCGCCCGCGCGCAAGCCTGCCGGGGATTGGCGCGCGCCAGGAGCCTGGAACACCGGCCGCCGTCGTGCTGATCACGCACGAGACGACGGAGGAGGCGATCCGGGGCGCCGTCGATGCCATTGAGAAGGACGGAAAAGTCTCCGAGCGGCCACAGGTGATCCGTATCGAAAAACTGCACGAGAATGCCGCACCAGACGGCGCTGAGGGGTAGGTCATGTCAAGCGAGCTCAATGCCGGCCTGGATCGTGTTCTCGTGTTGGAGGTTACGCGCGTCACGGAAGCGGCGGCCATCGCCGCAGCGCGCTTGCGCGGAACGGGTCGAGAAAAGGCGGCCGACAAGGCAGCCGTCGATGCGATGCGCAGCGAGCTGGCAAGGCTAGCGATAAGCGGTACCGTCGTTATCGGCGAGGGCGAGATGGACGAGGCCCCGATGCTCTTCATTGGGGAGAAGGTTGGCTCGGGCGATGGGCCGCAAGTTGATATTGCCGTCGACCCTCTGGAAGGCACCACGATATGTGCCAAGGATATGCCAAATTCGCTGGCCGTGCTCGCTATCTCCGACAAAGGTGGTTTTTTGCACGCGCCCGATATCTATATGGACAAGATCGCGATAGGCCCTGGGTACACGCAGGGGCTTGTCGACCTCGACGCAACACCGGCCGACAACATCAACGCGCTTGCCAAGGCGAAGGGCGTCCCGGCGAGCGAGATTGGCGCGTGCATCCTCGATAGGCCACGTCATGCTGAGTTGATCGCAGCGGTGCGCCAAGCGGGCGCTTCGGTGCGGCTTATCCCCGACGGCGACATTGCCGGAGTGATTTGGACCACCGATCCAGAAGAGACCGGCATCGATATCTATCTGGGTAGCGGCGGCGCGCCCGAGGGCGTGCTCGCGGCGGCGTCGTTGCGCTGTATTGGAGGGCAGATGCAGGGGCGGCTCTTGCCGGCCAACGATGCCGAACGTGCGCGCGTTGAGAGCATGGGCATTTCCGACGTCAACAGAAAGTACGTACTGGAGGATATGGCGTCGGCCGACGTGATCGTTTCAGCCACGGGTGTGACGGATGGATCTCTGCTCGATGGTGTGCGCTTTCGCGGTGACTTTGCGGAGACGGAGTCGATTGTCATGCGCTCGCACACCGGCACTGTACGCCGGGTCAAAACGACCTTTCGCGCTATTGGTTCGCGCTATATCGGATGAGACGTGAGTTCTGGGGAGAAGCGGCCCTGAGACGTTGCGCTGCGCGTCACTGCCCGGCGAATCACATCACAATCGTACGCTTGGCTTAGAGCCTGATCGTTTCACTTGGAAACGCTTGAGTCGCGTCCAAGTGAAACGTGAATCAGTCTCTACACTTGTGATTTAGAGTAAGATTCACTTATCTGTTGGAGACGTCCCGGGCGAAGGCTGAATGGTTCCATCAAGAACGATCTTGCTCTAGGGAGGCGGTGTGGGCGTAGTTCGCAAAGACATGCCGATCGAAGTCGCGGAAGCCGGAGAGCCGTTCCTTGGAGTCAGCGCCTCGGCGAAGGGCTTTGCGTGGCGCGAGCGGCTGGCACCGGATGCTGAGCCTTGTGCAATAGCCATCAGTCAGCGCCACGGGCTGCCTGAACTCTTAGGAAGGGTGCTTGCGGCGCGCGGGGTGACGCTCGAAGAGGTGGCAACCGTCCTCAATCCAACGCTCAAGGCGCTGATGCCGGACCCCAGCACGCTGCGGGACATGGACGTGGCAGCCAAGCGGCTGGCCGATGCCATCGAGAATAGCGAGGCTGTCGCGTTGTTCGGCGACTACGACGTTGATGGAGCGGCCTCATCGGCGCTGCTTGGGCGCTTCTTTGCCCACCATGGGCGCAACGCGCGCATCTATATTCCCGACCGTATGTTTGAAGGTTACGGACCGAACGCCGCGGCGATCGAGAGCCTCGTGCAGGAGGGTGCGCGGCTGATAGTGACGGTCGACTGCGGAACGGCGAGCACCGAACCATTGGCCCGCGCGAACGAACTCGGCGCGGATGTCATCGTCATTGACCATCACCAGGCAGATGAGGAACTGCCTGCCGTAAGTGCCCTGGTCAATCCCAATCGCCAAGACGACGTGTCTGGCTTGGGTCACTTATGCGCGGCCGGTGTGACTTTCCTCGTGCTTGTCGCCACGACGCGCGAGCTGCGTCAGCGCGGCTATTACGCCAAAGGAACGGCCGAGCCAGACTTGATGTCTGAGCTAGACCTCGTGGCGCTTGCAACCGTTGCCGACGTCGTCCCGCTCACAGGCCTCAACCGGGCCTACGTTGCGCAAGGACTGCAGGTGATGCGTTGGCGCCGGAACATCGGTCTCAAGGCGCTCGTAGATGCGGCGGGTTTGAACGAAGTGCCGACGCCTTATCACCTAGGCTTCATTTTGGGCCCGCGTATCAATGCCGGCGGCCGTATCGGCGACGCGGCACTGGGTTCGCGGCTCCTTACCAGCGAGGATGAGGTCGAGGCTGGGCGCATCGCGCTGCTGCTGGACCGGCTGAACAAGGAAAGACGCGCGATCGAGGCGCAAATGCTCGAGGAGGCGCTGGCCGAAGCCGACACTCTCATAGATGCGCGGCCTGATATGCCGCTCCTCATCGTGGGCTCGCCTGATTGGCATAAAGGTATCGTCGGGCTCGTTGCGAGCCGGTTGACGGAACGGTTTCATCGCCCCTCCTGCGTCATTGCGTGGGACGAGGAGAAAGGCTGGGGGACAGGCTCGCTGCGCTCCGTTGCCGGCGCCGACATTGGGGCTGCTGTACGCGCCGCTGTTGCGGAGGGGCACCTTGTCAAAGGCGGCGGGCATGCGATGGCCGCGGGGCTTACGGTGGCGCGCGACAAGGTTGCGGCGATGGGGGAGTTTTTAGATGCGCGGCTGGCTGAAAAGGTAGGTGAGGCGCGCGAGCGTGTGGGCCTCGACATTGATGGTGCCCTGACGCCGGCGGGCGTCACGGACGCGTTCTTCGATCTCATGGAGCGCGTGGGGCCATTCGGGCAGGGCAACCCGTCGCCTCGCTTTGCCTTTCCAGCAACGCGCATCAAATTTGCCAAGGTCGTCGGCGAGGCGCATGTGCGCTGCGCCTTGGAATCTGCTGACGGCGGGCGCCTTGACGGCATCGCTTTTCGCGCCGCGGGCCAGCCGCTGGGCGAGTTGTTGTTGGGCGCGAGCGGCTTGCCGATCCACATAGCGGGGCACTTGAAGCGTTCCACGTGGGGCGGACGTGACAAAATTGAGCTTATCATCGAGGACGCCGCTGACCCTCGCCGCCAGCCTTGATGGCGCGGCGCGGGGCTTGCTTGCAAGGCCTCCGAAAGGCCCCTATACCCTCGCCCTGCGGTCCCTTCGTCTATCGGTTAGGACGCCAGATTTTCAATCTGGAAAGACGAGTTCGATTCTCGTAGGGACCGCCATGTGGCTTCAACGAGTTAGTCATTGTCGCTGCCCCCATTCCGACTCTTCGTCTGGCGCTCTATTCCGACTTTTGAGCTGGATTCGTTCGTTTCAACCCATCGCCGGCGCTTGCGCGCAGCGCTGAGCCGCTGACGTTCAGTACGTTTAACGTAGAGCCGCGCGGCTTGCGGGGTTTTGTGCCCGGAGAGGGTCATCACGCCCTGTTCCGTAAGCTCCGCATCGCCAAGCTCCGTCATGCCGCCGTGCCGGCAGGCATCAAGCGTGACGTGCGCACCAAGGTTGGCAGCTGCTCTAGCTTCTCGCACCCGGCGCTGGGCAAAAGCCATCGAATACGGGCGCGCGGGTCCGCGCTCACCGGCAGTTAGCACTATAGGCAACCCGAGCGGAGGCAAATCAGAAAGATATGCCTCAAGCTCTGGGTAGAGCTGACCATCTGCATC
>JAUWCP010000317.1 GCA_030609245.1 Hyphomicrobium sp. | reverse complement strand
CGCCGACGAAAGAGTTCTGACGATTGAACTGGGTTCCGGGCCGCAGCGCTACACGGCTGCCGCGCTTCTCGCGCACCCCGATGTGTCACAGATCACCGTGCCAAATGATGTGTCCTACCGCCATGCCATGAGCTACCGCGCCGTGCCGCTGATTTTACTTCTCAAGATCCCGCCCAATGCCCCATTCAGCACCTTGGAAGCGCGCGCGACCGACGGCTTTGTTTCGCAGATCCCCCTCGGCCTGGTGCAGAGGGGTGGCGAAGGCGGCTCAAAGGCCTGGATTGCCATTGAGGATCCTGCCAAGCCGTGGCCCCACCTGCCGGGAAAGGATGTCAGCGCGGGACCCTTTTATCTGATTTGGGAGCACCCCGATCGCTCTGGCATTGGCAGTGAGCAGTGGCCGTTCGCGCTTGCCTCGCTTGAAGGCGTTAAACCTCCAGCGGAACGCTGGCCGCAAATGGCGGTCGCAGCGGACGCACCCGCTGGCGCACCGGCGCGACGCGGGCAAGAGGTCTATGCGGTGCAATGCTTGTCGTGCCACCGCATGAAAGGTGCAGGCGAGGGTGACATGGGACCTGATCTGGGCGACCCCATGAACCCCACACAGTACTTGACGCCCGCGGGGCTGCGCATGCTGATCCGCAACCCCAAATCGGTGCGTACATGGCCCGACCAGAAGATGCCGGGGTTCGATAAGACAATGATCTCAGATCCCGACGTCGATGCCCTGATTGCCTATTTGACGTACATGGCCGGCGACAAGACGCCGTCCCCGAATTGAGTCTTTATTTCTCACGCGTGAGAGGCACGAAGCGCACGGGCACGATGTCTTCACTTGTTGTCGTGCCGTCGGCGTTTTTGGTGACGACCAACAGCTCCTGCCAGAGCGTGCCAACGGGGATCACCATGCGCCCGCCCGGCTTGAGTTGCTCAACGAGCGCGGCGGGGATGTGATCTGGCGCAGCGGTGACGATGATGGCGTCATAAGGTGCGTGCTCGACCCAGCCCGCGTAGCCATCCCCGATTTTCGTATGCACGTTGGTGTAGCCGAGGCGCGAAAGCGTTCGTGCCGCATCCTTGCTGAGGCTGTCGACGATCTCGATCGTGTAGACGTCCTTGGCGAGCTTCGCCAGAACGGCGGCCTGATAGCCGCTGCCTGTACCGATCTCCAGCACCTTATGCTCAGGTTGGAGATTCAGAAGATCGCTCATCAGCGCGACAATAAAAGGCTGCGAGATTGTTTGGCCGGCGCCGATCGGCAACGGCCGGTTCTTGTAGGCTGCGTGGCGCTGAAACTTCGGCACGAACTCATGACGCCGGACAGCCTCCATGGCCTCCAGCACTTGCTTATCGAGCGCACTTTGGCCTGTCTCAACAGCTACTTGCGCGGAGAGCTCTCGGACCTCCCTCACCATATGCTGCCGCTCCGCGGCGCGGTCATCTTGCGCAAGTGCCATAGTTGTAATGCTCACTGCCAAAGCCGCGACGACTAGTTTAAGTGCTACTGTTATGCCCTTGCGTTGCAGCAAGAGGGATGGCCTCGCTGCCACAAGCCTCATACTTTCCCTTCGGCCAACATAATTCCACCACCTGAGCACGCCTCTTTGGCAGCGGATCATAAGCCGAGGGAGGCAGTCATCATGTTCCAACGTAAGTCGGACCCAAAAACCTTCCATGTGGTTTCGCCTAAATTGAAGGCTGAGGACCCACCCGCTCTGCCCGCTACTACCAACGCCTCGTCCGTCCCCAAAGTCACGCACGATGATGTTGCATCCGTGATTGGCAAGGATCTGTCCATCGAGGGGCAGACGATTACTATTCGCTGCAAAGGCTCATTGCGCGTCAATGGGAATATCCATGCGGACCTGCATTGCAGGGAACTATTGATCGGCGAACACGCCCTCATTCATGGCTCGATTACAGCGGACCAAGTCATTGTATCTGGACGCATTAACGGTGCGATCCTAGGCTCCAACGTCGTCTTGCACGCTTCAGCTCAGGTCGAAGGCGACATCCACAGCCGAAGCCTGTCGATCGAGCAGGGCGCCAGTTTTAATGGCTGCTCACGCACGGTAAGCGATCCGGCCGACGTAGCACCGCAATTGGAGGCTGAAGGAGAGACAGACCGGGAGCCTGCACCGGACACAGAAGATATAAGCGACGATGGGATTCAGATCCCCACCAATTCGGAAGAATTCACACCAACTCGCGATTTTGGCTGATCAGATCGCACGCAATGTTGATCTGGCGGATGCGGTCCTCGCGCAAGCACCGATCTGCTTCATCGCGGGCATGGTCGGGATGCCAACTCATGCGCAAGGCATCGATGATCTTCTTTAGGACGCTTTCGCTAACCTCTGGATTGACACCGAGAGTGGCGTAGGCTTCGCTGGTCGTCTTGGGAAGTATGGCCGGCTCGCGCGCGCAAGAAAAGCTCGCAGCTGCGCTTTCGGAGATGCGCCGGATGCGCTGCAATTCGCGAACGAGAGCTCGGAACTGCGGCGCGCACTTTGCTT
>JAUWCP010000348.1 GCA_030609245.1 Hyphomicrobium sp. | reverse complement strand
GGTAAGCGAAACTCTTGAAACAGCCATGGACTTCTCTGCTATGCGCTAGAGTGCGGGAAGCCGAGCCGCAGCCCGGCCTTCCGCTTCACGGCACCAAATCCTAGAAGAACCCTAGTGCGTTGGGGCTGTAGCTCACCAGCATGTTCTTGGTCTGCTGGTAGTGATCGAGCATCATCTTGTGGTTCTCGCGGCCCACACCCGACTGCTTGTAGCCTCCGAACGCCGCATGCGCGGGATAGAGGTGGTAGCAGTTGGTCCACACGCGGCCGGCCTGGATGCCGCGGCCCATGCGGTACGCCGTGTTGCCATCACGCGACCATACGCCTGCGCCAAGGCCATAGAGCGTGTCGTTGGCCATCGCGAGCGCTTCATCCTCGGTCTTGAACTTCGCGACCGCCAATACGGGCCCGAAGATCTCCTCCTGGAAGATGCGCATCTTGTTGTGGCCTTCGAACACCGTGGGCTCGACGTAGTATCCGCCCTCGAAGCCCTTGCCGAGATCGGCCTTCTTGCCGCCGGTCAGGATCTTCGCACCCTCACCCTGTCCGATGTCGATGTAGGACAGGATCTTTTCGAGCTGATCGGACGATGCCTGGGCACCAATCATGGTGTTGGGATCGAGCGGGTTGCCCTGCACGACTTTCTTCACGCGCTCCACGGCGCGCTCCATGAAGGCGTCGTAGATCGACTCTTGTACCAACGCCCGCGACGGACAGGTGCACACTTCGCCCTGATTGAGGGCGAACATTGTGAACCCTTCCAGGGCCTTGTCGAAGAAGGCGTCGTCCTCGTTGAAGACGTCGGCGAAGAAGATGTTCGGTGACTTGCCGCCCAGTTCCAGCGTGACAGGTATGATGTTCTCGGCCGCATATTGCATGATCAGCCGGCCCGTCGTGGTCTCGCCCGTGAACGCGATCTTTGCGATGCGCGGATTGGAGGCGAGCGGCTTGCCAGCCTCGGTGCCAAATCCGTTGACGACATTGAGAACACCAGGTGGCAGAAGATCGCCAATGAGGTCCATCAGCACCATGAGGCTCATGGGTGTCTGCTCGGCTGGCTTCATGACGACGCAGTTGCCGGCCGCGATCGCGGGGGCAATCTTCCAGGTCGCCATGAGGATGGGGAAGTTCCACGGGATGATCTGTCCGACGACGCCGAGTGGTTCGTAGAAGTGATAGGCGACCGTCGTCTCGTCGATTTCTGATATCGAACCTTCCTGGGCACGAATGCAGCTTGCAAAGTAGCGGAAATGATCGACGGCGAGCGGTATGTCGGCGGCCGTCGTCTCCCGGATCGGCTTGCCGTTGTCGATGGTCTCGACGGTGGCGAGCTCGGCGAGATGCGCCTCCATGCGATCGGCAATCTTGAAGAGAACGGCGGCACGGTCGGCCGGCGAGGTCTTGCCCCACGCCGGCGCTGCGGCGTGGGCGGCGTCGAGTGCGGTCTCGATATCCTCTGCGGTCGAGCGCGCGATTTCACAAACCACTTCGCCGCTGATGGGCGTACGGTTCTCGAAGTAGCGCCCTTGCGCTGGAGGCACCCAAGCGCCTCCGATAAAGTTGTCATAACGGTTGCGAATATTGATGCGCCCGCTCACGCGTTCCAACGCGGATGAAGGCGTTTCAGTGTCAACGATGAGCTGCATGTTGTTTCTCCTCCGCCTCCCTATTTTGGAGGTCTTTGCTATCGTCTCTTGGTTGGCAAAATACTCCATTGCGTTGGTCCAACATAGGTACCGCCGCATTGGAAATTAGTGCAAGCAGATGCGAACGATTCTGATCTATGATTAGGGTGCACTGTGCGCGCCTAGCGTGTGGTATCCGACGGGATTGCTCAGCACTCGGACTTGGCAGTTTGCTGGGTCGAGCCTTATACGGTAGGCCCCTGTCCGCCGTTGCCGCTGGCAAGGCCTGTCGGTTGTAATAATCCAAACTGCAAATATGTCGCGCAAAGTCTCAGGTCCGGAAATTGAACACGTTGTCCAGCTCCTGGCCC